>JBKJXG010000217.1:0-3259 GCA_046716525.1 Solirubrobacterales bacterium | reverse complement strand
GGCGCGAGCATCCCGCTGGCGCTGCTCTTCTTCGCCGCGTTCTGGCTGATCTTCGGACTGCCCAACGCCTATCCGCTGTTCGCAGGATTCTTGATCGGCTACCTGGTCTACGACTACATGCACTACTACCTGCACCACGTCGTCCCGAAGTCAAGGCTCGGCAAGCACCTGCGTGAGCAGCACATGCGCCACCACTTCCAGGATCACCGCTTCGGATACGGCGTCTCCTCACCGCTTTGGGACGCGGTCTTCAGGACCCTGCCGCGTACGCGCCGCAGCTGACCTGTCCGGACGCACACGGTCTCCAAGTACGTACTGTTACTGTAGGCGAGAGTGTCAGTACACGCCAAACAGTGAACTAGGAGGGGAGTTTAGATGCCGACCAGCAACACCGTAAACGAAGCCGCAAGCCTGATTCGCGAGCGCCTTGCCGAGCTCGACGAGGAGCGAAGCCAGCTCGAAAACGCCCTCGCAAGCCTCACCGGAGCGCGTCAGGGACGCCGAGGGCCCGGACGCCCGCGCGGCGCGAAATCGGGACAGTCCAATGGCGGGCGCAAGCGGCGACGGCGCGGCGGAACGCGTGCCGATCAGGCATTGAAGCTGATCACCGCCGAGCCCGGGATCTCGGCGTCACGGATCGCCGAGAAGATGAAGATCAAGCCCAACTACATGTACCGGGTGCTTGCCGAGCTTGAAAAGGAAGGCCGCGTTCGCAAGGACGGCCGCGCCTATCACCCGGCCGCTGCCTAAACCGGCGCGGGCCCGCGGCCGGCGCACCTAAGATCGGCGCATGAGCCTGCTCGCGCCACCGCCCGCGGCTGAGTCACGCTGGCGGCCGGGCGCGCTGGCGCTGGGCGCGCTGGCGCTGTCGGCGCTGCTCGGCGGGACTGACCTCGCCTCGGCTCACCCCGAACCCAACCGCCAAGAAGTCAGCGCGCTGCCTGTGGAGCGAGCGCTCGAACCCCCGCTCGTAGCGACGCCTGAGGCCGTATGCGGCCCCGGCTCACGTCCGGAGACCGGGATCCAGGGTCGAGTCAGCCGTGCCGACCACGAAAGCGGCCGCGCCGCCGAGGGATATACGTGCAACACGGAGCTGGTCGGCTCGTTCGAGAAACCGAATCCGATCGGCTCGGTCGGCGGGTTCAAAGTCGAGCGCTACGTCGATTCGAGCGGCCACGAGTGCGCGTACTACGACACGACCCTCAACGCGCCAACGAACATCTTCGATGGCGAAGCCGGGGTCAACGTGCTCGATATGTCGAATCCGGCGAAGCCGGCGCTGACCGACCGTCTGGTCACGCCGGCGATGGAGTCACCGCACGAGTCGGTGGTGCTGAATCAGAAGCGCGGGCTGCTGGCGGCGGTCCTGGGCAACGCCGGCTTCTATCCGGGGCTGATCGACATCTACGACATCTCGGCCGACTGTCGGCACCCCGTGCTCAAGTCATCTTCGCCGGTTGGAGTGTTCGGGCACGAGAGCGGCATGTCCCCCGACGGGCGCACGTTCTACTCGGCGTCTCCGAGCACCGAGACGATCGTCGCCGTCGACATCTCGAACCCCTCGATGCCGCAGCCGCTGTGGGTCGGGCCCTATGACTCCCACGGCCTCTCGATCTCCGACGACGGCAACCGTGCCTACGTCGCGGGCACAGGTTCGGGGCTGATCATCCTCGACGTCTCCGAGATCCAGGCGCGGAAGCCGGACCCACAGGTCCGCGAGATCTCCCGCCTCACGTGGACCTCGATGAGCATCCCCCAGAACGCGCTGCCGGTAACGATCGACGGGCATCCTTACGTCGTCGAGATCGACGAGTTCGGAGCCCAGAACGAGGTCGGCGCTGGGCGGATAATCGACATCGCCGACGAGGCGAACCCCCACGTCGTCTCCAACCTGCGGCTCGACGTCCACCAACCGGAGAACTTCGACGCGCAGGCGATGGATCCGCAGGCGCAACTCCCGCTGCAGGGCTATGCGGGCCACTACTGCAACGTCCCGAGGCGGACCGATCCGGGGATCGTCGCCTGCTCGATGATCCTCTCGGGCCTGCGGATCTTCGACATCCGCGACCCGGAGAACCCGAAGGAGATCGCCTACTTCAACGCCCCGATCGACGCTCGTGTCACCCCCGGTTTCGAGGCCAGCAACTGGGCGATGTCGAGCCCGTCATTCGTCCCCGGACGCGGGGAGATCTGGTACTCCGACGGCTTTCAGGGATTCTTCGCAGTCAAGGTCACCAACGGCGTCTGGCCGTTTGACGGCTCGGGGCAGGGTGGATCGCCCTGCGCCGGCCAGCCGGCGACGATCGCCGCCACGGCGAAGCGAACTCGCGGCACGAAGGCGGCAGACGTGATCCGCGGTCGCAAGGGAGCGGATCGGATCACCGCCGCCGGGAACCGCGACACGGTTTGCGGCAAGGCCGGCCGTGACTGCATCAAGGGCGGTCCGGGACGAGACAGGCTGCGGGGCGCCAAGGGACGCGATCGCCTCGTCGGCGGGCCGGGGCGCGATCGGTTGCACTGCGGACCGGGCCGCCACGATGTCGGGGTCGCGGGGCCCCGCGACCGCGTGCGCGCCTGCGAAAAGCGCGGCTAGCGGCCCACCGCTAGACGAGCCCGAGCTCGGAGACGGAGTCGCGCTCGGAGCGCAGCTCCGCGACCGAAGCGTCGATGCGCTCGCGCGAGAAGTCGCTGATCTCGAGCCCTTCGACGATCGAGTACTCGCCGCCCGAGCAGGTGCACGGCTGACCGCAGATGATGCCCTCGGCAATGTCGTAGGAGCCGTCGCTGGGGACGCCCATCGAGACCCAATCGCCCTCGGGAGTTCCCAGGACCCAGTCGTGGACATGGTCGATCGCCGCATTGGCTGCCGAAGCAGCGCTGGAGGAGCCGCGTGCTTCGATGATCTCGGCGCCGCGCTTGCCGACACGCGGGATGTACTCGTCAGCGATCCAGGCCTCGTCGTCGACCGTGACCCAGGCCGAGTTGCCGTCGACCCGTGCGTTGACCAGGTCGGGGTACTGCGTCGGCGAGTGGTTGCCCCAGGTCGTCATCCGCTTGATCTTGGTCACCGGCACTCTGAGCTTGTTCGCGAGCTGGGAGATCGCCCGGTTGTGGTCGAGGCGCATCATCGCCGTGAAGCGCTCGCGGGGGATGTCGGGCGCATTCGACATCGCGATCAGAGCATTCGTGTTCGCCGGGTTGCCGACGACGAGCACCTTGATGTTGTCGGCGGCCCCCGCGTTGAGCGCCTCACCCTGGG
>JBKJXG010000216.1:0-9325 GCA_046716525.1 Solirubrobacterales bacterium | reverse complement strand
GGACGAGCACGGATTCACCTTGGTCGAGGTGCTCGTCGTCGTGCTGATCTTGGGCCTCCTTGCGGCGATCGCGATCCCCGGCTTCTTCAATCAGCGCGACAAAGGCAAGGACGCTGCCGCGAAGACGGGCGCGCGCACCGCGAGAACGGCGATCGAGACCTACTCGGTCGACCGCCAGGGCAGCTACGTAGGCGCCACTGTGGCGAGGCTGCGGGCGATCGAGCCGAGCTTGCCTGATGCTCCGGCAGCCGGCAATCCGCGGCTTGGCCTCGAGCTCTTCGACGCGAACGGCAGCGGCTCACCAAGTGCCGATGGCTACCGAGTCACGGTGACTTCGACCAGCGGCAACACGTTCTCGATCGCAGACGATGCTGGAACGGTCACGTACCCGTGCACGACCGTGACCTCGGGAGGCTGCGTCGGCGCCACCTGGGACTGAGCCGGCATCACCGACTCAGGGAGGGTCAGGCTAGGGCTGATAGCGAGCGATCGCCGCAGCCATCCGGTCCTGGGCGCTGCGGGCAGCGTTGACATCGACGCCGTTGTTGAGGATCGAGAAGGCGATCGTATGCCCACCGGCGTCGCAGTAGCCCGAGAGCGCCGAGACGCCGTCGAGCGTCCCGGTCTTCGTGGCGCAATTGCCCTCGGCGGCGGTGCCGCGCATGCGGTCGGCGACCGTGCCCTCGCGGCCGGCAATCGGAAGCGAACCGCGAAAGGCCGCAGCGGCGTCGCCGTCCTCGCTCATGCCGGCGAGCAGGTCGCCGACCTCAGCCGGGGAGACGTTGTTGCGACGCGAGAGCCCAGAGCCGTCTACGGCCTGAACCTCGCTGCCGAGCGACTCGGCGAAGGCCTCGACCACCGAAGCGCCTCGCCGGCGTGTGCCGGTCTTGCCCGTCGTCGCCCCGACGCGCTTGAGCAGCATCTCGGCGAAGAAGTTGTTCGAGGGCACATTGGTTTCCTCGATCAGCGCCTTCGCGGGAGGCGAGGTGACGGCTGCGAGCGGCTCCGCCGAGAGCTCTGTGTCGGTGAGGTTTTCGCGCCCCACCCGGCCGCCGACCGTGACGCCGCGCTTTCGCAGCGCGTTCTTCAACCCCTTGGCGGCGACGAGCTCCGGGTCGGAGGCATAGGAGCCGTCGTCGTAGCCGTTGTTGAAGGAAAGACCGGAGAGCGGGCTCAGGTCGGGCCCGTCGCGGCGGATCCGGTCGAAGATCGTGTCGTCGGCGAGGATTCGCCCGGTGATCCGCTCGACGCCGGTCCGAGCGACGTTGGCCGCAAGCGTCGCGACACGGGTCACGGGCTGGTCGCTTGAACGTGCGAAGCGCGCCGTGCCGAAGGCCGGGTCGCCGTCGCCGACGATGACGAGGTCGCCGTCGAGAACGGACTGCCCGCTGCCGCCGAGCTTGCCGATCGCGTAGGCGCGCGTCTCCAGGCGCCCTTCGGGCCCGAGCTGATCGAGAAAGGCCGCCGTCGTGAACAGCTTTTGATTCGACGCGGGCACACGTTCTGTCGAGGCGTTGGAGGTGAACAAGGGCTCGTTCGAGGCGGCGTCGGTGTCGAGCACCCAGGCGCCGCTTTGGCCGCCGGCGCTCGCCAGCGCCTGTGAGAGCTCGTTGCGCAACTCCGAGGCCGAGAGCGCACGCTTCGACGCCTGAGGTGAGCCCGGCCTCGCGACCGGCGTGCGCCCGCCATCGTCGACGGGCGACGCCAGGGCGCTTGCGGGGATCGCCAGCGCGACGGCGATGCAGGCGATCAGAGGGCGGATCTGCGACATCGGGTCGGAGGCTAGAACAAGCCAGAAGACGGGTTGTTGCGGGCTTGGGCGAAGCCATGAGCCCGCTTCACGGCTGGGACGCTTGCGATACTTCGCTTCGTCGTGGGCAAAGTCGTCGACATCGAGACCGCTGCGAGCGAGTCACAGGCCAGCCGTCGCGGGCGCCGGCGAAAGCCCTCGAAGACCGCTTTGGTCCTCGGCGGCGGCGGATTCACCGGCGGGGTCTATGAGATCGGCGCCCTGCGCGCGATCGACCTGCTGGCGACCAACCGAACCGTGAACCAGTTCGACGTCTACGTCGGGACCAGCGCCGGTGCCTTCGTCTCCAGTCTCGTCGCCAATGGCGTCACCCCGGAGGAGATGATGCGGGTCCTCAACCGCAACCTGCCCTCGCCGCTTCGCGACATCGACCTCGGCACGCTGCTTCACCCCAACTACCGCGGCTTCCTCACCGGCGCACTCACCTTTCCCTTCAAGCTCGCCAACGTGGCGCGCGAGCTCGCCCAGAACATCGGCGAGGTCTCGGCCGTCGATCTCGCCACCGGCCTCGCGTCGGCGCTGCCGAAGGGCATCTACACCGCCGACGGAATCGAGCGCTACGTCGCGGAGGTGCTCGCCGACCCCGACCGCTCCGACGACTTTCGCATGCTCGAGCGCGAGCTCTATTTGATCGCCACCGACCTCGACACGACCGAGCGGGTGGTCTTGGGCGAGGGCGAATGGGCCGATGTTTCGATCTCGAGAGCGGTCGCCGCCTCGGGTGCGCTGCCAGGGATCTACGAGCCGGTCGAGATCAACGGCCGCGAGTTCCTCGACGGGGGCATCCTCTCGACCACCAACGTCGACGTCGCGATCGAGCGCGGGGCCAAGTTCGTCGTCGTCATCAACCCCCTCGTTCCCTACGTCAACGACTTCCAAAAGAACATCCCGACGATCACCGGGTCACGGGCCAGGCGCGTCTCGGACATGGGCGTCGTCGCGATCGCCAACCAGACCTTCCGCCTGCTCTCCCACGATCGCCTCCACCGCGCGGTCGAGATCTGGGAGGAGCGCTATCCCGGCGTCGACATCATCCTGATCGAGCCCGAGCTCGACGACGAGCTCATGTTCGGGACCTCGATCCTCGATTACAGCGCCCGCCTGCAGATCGCCAAGCACGGCTTCGAGTCGGTGACGATGAAGCTCGCCCGCGACTACGAGCGCTACAAGACGATCGCCGAGCGCCACGGGATCGAGATCTCGGCGCGCCGGGTCCGCCACGTCCTCGCCCAGGTCGAGCGCGAGCGCGAGAAGATGTCGGCCTGGCGCCGCGTGCTCGAGCTCACCAACACGGCGCTGCTGCGAGGCGGCCCACGCCCCGTTGCCGAGGCCGACGCCGATGCCGATGCCGCGGAGGCTGACTAGCGACCAACGCTTTCGATGAAGGGCGAGTTACTCCGGGCAGGCCCCAGTTTCTCGCCTCTCGTTGGGCGCGGAGCCTACTTCTCGTAGAGCTCGTCGACCTCTGTCGCGTACTTGTCGGCGACGACGTTTCGCTTCACCTTCATCGTCGGCGTCAGCTCGCCGCCTTCCTGAGAAAGGTCGGCCGCCAAGATCTTGATCTTCTTCACCTGCTCGACGCGGGCGAACTTCTCGTTGATCTTGTTGACGTGGGCCATGATCGAGGCCTGGACGCCGGGATCGTCGGGCAGGGCGCCGGGGTCGATCCCGTGCTGGGCGCCGTACTTGGCGGCCTCCTCGGGATCGAGCGTCACCAGCGCGATCAGGAACGGTCGCCGGTCGCCGATGACCACGCATTGCGAGACCAGCGTGTGCTGCTTGATCTGCGCCTCGAGGTTCGCCGGGGTGATGTTCTTGCCGCCGGCGGTGATGATGATGTCCTTCTTTCGGCCCGTGATCTTGAGATAGCCATCCGAATCGATCTCGCCGATGTCGCCGGTGTGAAGCCAGCCGTCGACGATCGTCTCCGCCGTCGCCTCGTCGTTCTTGTAGTAGCCCTGAAAGATGTTGGCGCCCTTGACGAGGATCTCTCCGTCGTCGGCGATCTTCAGCTCACAGCCGGGAAACGGCTTGCCGACGGTGCCCCAGCGAAAGTCCTCCGGGGTCGAGATCGTCGACGCGGTCGATGTCTCGGTCATGCCCCAGCCCTCGAGCACGAGCACACCGGCGGCGTCGAAGAACTCAAGAATCTCCGGGTTGATCGGTGCCGCGCCCGTGACGGCGAGATTGAGGTTTCCGCCGAACATGCCGCGGATCTTCGACAGCACCTGCTTATCGGCGACCCTGTACTGGAAGGCTAGGACCGGGTTCGGGCTCTTGCCGGCACGCTCGAGCGCGCGAACCTTCTTGCCGACGCCGATCGCCCAGTCGAAGACGCGCTTCTTCAGGCCACCCTCTTCCTCGACGGCCGACGTCGCCGCCGTGTAGATCTTTTCGAAGATCCGTGGCACCGAAGGGAAATAGGTGGGCTTGACCTCTGCGAGGTTCGGCAGGATCTTCAGCGGGTCTCGCTCCCAGTACGCGAGCGTCGCACCGAGGTCGAAGGTGCCGAGCTGGATCAGCAGGGCGAACGAGTGCGCCAGCGGCAGGAACAGGTAGGTGATCTCGTCGTCGCCGAGGACGTTGACCGCATGCACCATCTCGAGCATCGAGTGGTAGTTGCCGTGGGAGATGACGCAGCCCTTTGGTGGCCCCGTGGTGCCAGATGTGTAGATGAAGGTGCAGATGTCGTCGCCGGTGACGCTCGACCAGCGCGCCTCCCAGTCGGCCTCGCTGCCCTCGGCTCCGCGCGCCTCGAGCTCGGCCATCGCAATCGCTCCGCTGGACTGGCCGGTCATGCGGATCACGTGCTCGAGCTTTGGGCACTTGTCGCGCACGAGCCGGACCTTGTCGGCTTGCTCGTCGTCCTCGACGATGACCGCGACCGCGTCGGAGTTCTCGAGCACGTACTGGCACTCCTCCGGCGAGTTGGTCTGATAGATCGGCACGACGGTGGCGCCGGCCGAGAGCGCGGCGAAGTCGAAATACGTCCACTCGGGACGGGTGTTGGAGAGGATCGCGACCTTGTCGCCCTTCTCGATCCCGAGGTCGATCAGCCCGAGCGAGAGCTTGCGCACGATCTCGCCCACCTCGGTGTAGGTCTTCGACGACCAGTTCCCGAAATCGTCCTTGTAGATGACGGCCTTCTTGGAACCGTGCTTGCGAACCGCTAGCGGAAACAGGTCCGCCAGCGTGGAAGCGCCGGTCGCCGCCGCGGTCGCAGGTCCGTCGACCGTTGCCGTCTCCATCAATGTGCCTCTCCCCGGGGTAGTTCGAAAAAGGGACGGCTGCCCGCCCGGTAGCGAAAGCTACCTCAGCGAGAGGGCTTGGCGCTGCTCAGGCGCCTGTAATCAGGCGGCTGCCTGTTCAGGCTTCGGCGACTGACCGAGCTGGCGAAGCGTGGTGTGAAAGAGGGCCTTGTCGATTCGGCCGTTGAAGATTGGTACGCCGGTCTCCATACATTTGGAGATCACCTCTTCGCGCTTCATGTGCATCTCGTCGGCGAGCTCGGACGGCGTCAGGTGATTGGCCACGTGGCTAACTCCTCGATTGCTGACAGGAAGGACCATGAGTCTTATCGCGTCACGCGGACGCGGTCAAACCTAAATTCAAACTGGGTTCGCAACGTCGATGAATTCATGCTCGATTTCAAAGCGCTCGGCGATGAGATTGCCGAGCCGACGGATGCCGGCCGTCTCCGTTGCGTAATGCCCGGCGGCGATGAAATGGATCGCGGCCTCGCGTGCATCGGCCATCGCATGCTCAGCCGGCTCGCCGGTGAGGTAGGCGTCGAGGCCGAGCGCGATTGCGTCATGCACGTTTCCCGCAGCCGCTCCCGAGCAGATCCCGATCGAGCCTACCTCGGCCGGGCCGGCATCGAAGACGAGCGGCTCGCGGCCGAGCAGGTCGGTGACGGCGGCGAAGAGCTCGGCGGCTGCGAGCGGGTGCTCGCGAACGCCGACGAAGCCGATCGCGCGGCCGCGCACGACGGCCAGCTCACCTGAGTTTGGCTCGAATCCGAGCGCCGAGCCGAGCAAGGCGTTGTTGCCGATCTCAGGGTGGGCGTCGAGCGGCAGGTGATAGCCCGCGACGGAGATGTCCGCCCCGAGTGCGACACGCAGCCGCGCCGCCATCGCCTCGCTCAGCGCCCGTGGGTGGAAGTCCCAGAAGAGGCCGTGGTGGGCGAGGAGCATCTGGGCGCCGCAGTCTCGAGCTCGCTGCAGCAGCTCGAGGTGGGCGGAAACGCCGGTGGCGACCTTGTCGACCTGGGTGCCGCCCGGAACCTGGAGGCCGTTGGGGCCGTAGTCATCGAAACTGCCGGCGTCGAGCAGCTCGTCGCAGAAGGCGATTATCTCGTCGCGGGCGGCCATCGCGCGACGACTCTACGATGTTCGCCAATGCAGGAAGCGAGCTCGAGCACGGCCGGCAAGCGCAGCGCGTTCATCGACTCGCTGATGGACACCGAGCTGTACTCGATCGGCGCCTACTTCTGCGACGAGCACCCCGAGCTCGTCGACGAGGTGGTCGGGATCAGCGTCGAGATCGAGCGCTCCGGCCTCGAGGCCTATGCGAAGGCCGGCGGCGCACCGCTGGAGGAGACGTTCGAGACGCTGCTGACGGGGCTTGCGGTCCGGTACTACAAGGCGGTTGCGGGCTGAGCCCCTGGATACCGCGCGTGCTGATCGTGCTGATCGGCGCCGGGGTCATCGCGGCGATCGTTTCGATCTCGGTCGGCGAGGGCGGGCCGCTGGGATCCGATGTCGGTGGAGTCAACGATGTTCAGCGCATCTTCGGCGGCATCGCCCAGGACGGCGCGATCCTCGGTGCGGAAGACGCCGAGACCACGGTCACGGTCTTCAACGACCTGCAATGCGCCAGTACGTGCGTCGACTTCGAGCTCGAAACGATCGACGCCTTGATCGAGCAATACGCGCGTGGCGAGGACGTGCGCTTCGAATTTCGCCACTTCTCGCTCGCGCCAAACGACACGACGCTGGCCGCGATCGCGGCCGAAGCAGCTGGGCAGCAGTCGCGCCAATGGCAGTATCTCGACACGTTCTTTCGAAACCAGGAGTTGGTCGCTAGCCGGGGCGTCATCGACGAGACCATGCGCGAGGTCGCCGAGGCCGTGCCGCAACTCGAGCTCGAGCAGTGGCAAGACGATTACGACTCAGGCGAGGCTGAGGACCTGGTCCGCGCCGACGCGATGCTCGCCTCCGAGCTCGAGCTGACGGCTGAGCCGGCGGTGGTGGTCTCCGGCCCGGCCGGGCAACGCGAGCTCACGGACACGCCGAGCCGCGAGCAGATCGAGGCGGCGATCGGCGAGGTTTCCGAGTAGCTCAGTCCGGCCGAAAGCCCGAGCACAGGACGCGCATCCAGACGATGCGCCCGTCCTGCTCGGCGTAGTAGGCGATCTGCTCGACGAGGAAATCGCCGTCTTCGTTGTGTCCGCGAAGCTGGTACGCAACGCGCTCGCGGTCGGCCATCTCAGCGGCCTCGACCTCGACGAGCTCGTCGATGTGATCCGACTCCTCGAACCAATCCCTGAAGAGCAGCGCCGTGACATCACCTGCGCCTAAAGCCTCCCAGGCTCGGTTGGGCGTCAAGCCGCGAAAGTCGACCTGAGGATCGAGAAGCTCGGCGATGCGCTCGGCATCCTTGACGGCAAGGGCCTCAGCGAAGCGCCGCCCGAGGGTCGAGTTCAACGTTCCGGGTCGCTAACCGGCGCCCGCGCTGCGACGATCCAAACCGAGGCCGCGGCAAAGACACCGTCGGGCTCGACAAGCTCCTCATAGGCATCGCGCAGAGCCGACTCGATCTGCGGGCGAATTCGCTCGGCCTCGTCGCCGGCCAGGCGGATCAACTCGCCGGCTGGCCCGATCGCGGTCACCAGCGCGATCGCGCTGTCGAGGTCGTCTCCCATGCGATAGGAGATGTCGAAGCGGCGTAGCGTGATCTCCTCGAAGCCGGCGTGGACGAGGATCTCCGTGGTCGTGTCGGCATTGGCCATCGAAAACGGCCCCGGGCCGCAGGTGGGCTCGTCGGTTTCCTCGGGCTCTTCGAGGAACCGATCGACGACCAGCTCGCCGCGATGAAGCCAATCGTTGTCGAGCTTCCGGCGCCAGACGATCATGCAGAGGCGGCCGCCCGGAGCGAGCGCGCCGCGGACGTTGCGAAGCGCCGGTACGGGCCCGGCGAAGAACATCGTGCCGAAGCGAGAGAAGGCGTAGTCGAATCCCTCGCCGAGCTCGGCCACCTGGGCGTCGCCGACGATGTAGTCGACATTTTCGACTCCCCCTTGCAAAGCCTCCCCACGAGCGGTCTCGATGAAGCGTTCGCCCGCGTCGATGCCGACCACCTGGCCTTCGGCTCCGACGAGCTCTGCCAGTCGAAGCGTGGTGTCGCCGAGCCCACAGCCGATGTCGAGCACACGCGCACCGGCGCCGGGCGGGTGCCAGCGAAGCGCTTCCTCGGAGAACGGTGCGATCTGCGTCGTGACGACGTCGCGAAAAGCGATCCAGCGATCGAAGAGCACGCCGCTCCAAGCCTCGACCGCTTCCTCGTTCATTGGCGCGACGGGTTGCATGGAGGTGACCCTAGTCAAGGCCCCTTGTGCGTGCAAGCGATCGACGATTCACTCAGGCGCCGCCCTCGGCCTGCGCTCGGCTGGAGGCGGCGGTTTGTCGGCGAGGATCGAGCCGAGCCTGTGCGTGAGCAGGACAAGGACGATCAGCACGAGCGCGCCGATCCAGAGGACTGGATCGGTGGGCGAAAGCTCCTCGAGCTGGCTGCCGAGATAAACGAAGACCGCCGTCAGCGGGATGTAGCCGATGGCCGTGGTCCAGACGTAGGTCGAAAAGCGCACACGCGCCGCGCCGGCGACGACCGAGAAGAAGCTGAACGGCACGATCGGGATCAGGCGCATCGCAAGCAACGTTGGCGCGCCGGCGTTGGCGGCGATTCGCTCGATCCGCTCGAAGCGATCCTGGCCGATCACGCGGAAAAGCAGCGGCCGCGCGGCATACGAGCCGACGAAGTAGGCGACGATGCCGTTGACGGTCCAGGCGACCGTCATCAGCGCCAGCGCACCCCAGAAGCCGTAGACGTAACCGCTCGCCAGATTGAGGATCTCGGTCGGATACCAGACGACGACATGGACGAGAGCGAGCAGGAAGACGATCAGCACCCCGCCGACGCCGAGGGTGCGCAGGTCGTAGCGAAGCGCGCCCGTTCTGCCCGAGAGCACGTCGGAGACCGCGTCGCGAAGCGGCTCGATTGCGAGTACGAGCAGCGCGAGTATGGCGATGCCGGCGAGCGTGACCGCGACCCCGCTGAGCGGCGGACGGCGCCCGCCGCGAGGGCGATCGCTTTCTGAAGGGCGAGCTTGGTCGGTCAAGGCGCGATCAAGTATGCGCAATGGCCTGCCGCACGAAGGCGCACCGGGCGACCGTCAGGTTTTCGCAATACTCCGACGCCTCGGGGCGTGGCGCAGCCTGGTAGCGCGCACCGTTCGGG
>JBKJXG010000215.1:0-2953 GCA_046716525.1 Solirubrobacterales bacterium | reverse complement strand
CGCCGCCACTCATCGTCCCCGCGGCTTGTCCCTTGCGCTCGCCCAGGCGCGGAAAGAGCTCGTACATGAGCTCTTTCTGATCGGCTGTGCGCGAACGGTCGTGCGAGCCCATTTCCAGGTTCTCCTCGACCGTGAGGCTCTTGAACACGTTGTTGAGCTGTGGCACATAGCTGAGCCCGAGCCGGGTGATGTCGTGGGGTTTGCGCCCCGCGATCTCCGCGCCACGAAACTCGATCCGGCCCTCGCGCGGACGCAATAGACCGAAGATGGTCTTCATCAGGGTCGACTTGCCGGCGCCGTTGGGGCCGACGATGGTGACGATCTCGCCCTCGCGTACGACGATGGAAACGCCGTTGAGGATGTCGGCTTCGGGGACGTAGCCGGCGATCACGCCGTCGGCCTGAAGGACTACATCGCGCTCGACGGTGCCGTCGCTCACGAGCCGCCCCCGTTCGTTGTCTCGCCGCCGCCACCGAGATAGGCGTCGATCACCGCCTGGTCGGAGCGGACCTCGTGCGGCTCGCCGTCGGCGATCACCCTGCCCTCGGCCATCACGATCACCCGGTCGGAGTGGTTCATCACCACCTCCATGTCGTGCTCGATGAAGAGGAAGGTGACGCCGTCCTCGGCGCGCAGGCGCTGCATGTGATCGAGCAGCCGCCGCCCGAGCGTGGGGTTGATCCCGGCCATCGGCTCGTCGAGCAGCAGGAAACGGGGCTGTGCCATCAGTGCCCGGGCTAGCTCGAGCAGCTTGCGCTGACCACCCGACAGCGTCCCCGCGTACTCGTCCGCAAGCCGGGTCAGGTTGAAGACGTCCAGCAGCTCCATCGCCTGCTCGTGGACCTCGCGTTCGCGCGCGCGCCAGCCCAACGGGCGAAAGACGATGTTGCGCAGCCTCTCACCGGGCTGATTTGGGGCTGCGAGCAGCATGTTGTCGATCACCGGCATCGCGGTGAGCGCCTTGGTGATCTGGAACGTCCGCACCATCCCGAGGCGGGCGATCGTGTACGGGGGCTGGCCCTGGACTTCGTGCCCGTCGAACACCGCCCGGCCTCTGTCTGGCCGGTAAAAGCCCGTGATCAGGTTGAAGAAGGTGGTCTTGCCGGCTCCATTGGGGCCGATCAATGCGGTGATCGAGCCCTGTTTGACGTCCATGGTCGCGCCGCGGACGGCCTGGATGCCGCCGAACTGCTTGTGGATCTCGGTCGCCTCGAAGATCTTCGCGGCGCCGCTGGGTCCGGAGCCCTCAGGGGCGGAGGGCGCGGCGGTTGGGCCCGGGTCAGTCACCGAGCACCATCTCCTTGCGATTACCGAAGAAGCCCTGCGGCCTAAACGCCATCAGGCCGATCAGCACGAGTCCGAGGATGATGAAACGCAGCGCGGCGATCTTCGTCTCCGAGAGGGGCAACTCGAGAAAGCGCAGTCCCTCCAGGACCGACCACATGACGATCGCGCCCAGCGCAACGCCCCAGTAGTTGGCCAGCCCGCCGAGGATGAGGATGACGTAGCCGATGAACGTGACCAGCGGCTGGAACTCGTCGGGGACGACGAATTTCAGGTTGAGCGCGAGCAGGAATCCGGCAAGGGCGCCGGTGGTAGCGGCCAGGGCGAGCGACTGGAGCTTGTACGAAAAGGCGTTCTTGCCAAGCGCACGAGCCGCATCCTCGTCCTCGCGCACCGCCCGCAACACTCGTCCCCACGGCGTGCGTTGGATCCGGCTGAAGCTGAACATGAGCAATATCGCCAAGCCCCAGGCGACAAGGAGGAGCGGAAACTGGGCGGGGACGTCTGTCCACCCGAGGTCGACGATGAACCCCTCGATCGATTCGGAGACCGAGTTCCAGCTGTCGTCGAAGCCGAAGATCCCCTGAGCGCCGTTCGTGAGCTCGCGGGCGTTCAACGCGACTATCCGGATCGCTTCCGCGGCGGCGATGGTCACGATCGCGAAGTAGTCGGCCCGCAGTCGCAGCGACGGCAGCCCGATGATCAGCCCGAAGGCGATCGCGACGGCGATCGCGACCGGCAGGCTGATCCAGAAGCTCCAGCTCTCCTCGGCAGTGAGGATGGCCATCGTGTATGCGCCGATCGCCATGAACCCGACCTGGCCGAAGTTCTGGATCCCCGTGAAGCCGACGTTCAACTGCAGGCCGGTTGCGAAGACGACGTAGGTTGCCGCGATTACCCCGACCGAGGTCCAGAACTCGATGTCGGTGAAGGCCTCGAACGAGACCGCGAATTGGAATGCCGTGCTCGGGTCGGTCATCGGCTCACACCGTCCTCGCCTGGCCGAAGATGCCCTGCGGCCGGATGATCAGGACGATGATCAGGATCAAGAACCCGACGGCGAGCTTGAGACCGGAATCGACGAAGAAGGTCGACCATTCGATCACGACGCCGAGCACGATCCCCGCGGCCAGCGCGCCGAAGGCGTTGCCGATGCCGCCGAGGACCACCGCCGCGAAGATCGGCAGCAGGAGCTCGAAACCCAGCTCCGGCTGAAGCTGAGTGATCGCCCCCGCGAAGACGCCGGCGAGGCCTGCGAGCCCGGCGGCGAACAGCCACGTGTAAAGGATCACGCGCGAGGTGTTGATGCCCGACGTCTCGGCGAGGTCGAGATCGTCCGACAGCGCCCGCATTCGCTTGCCCAGCAGGGTGAGCCGCAGCATCATGCCGGTCGCGATCAGGGTCGCGAAGCCGACCACAATCACGATCAACTGGGTTTGCCCGATCCGCAGATCGAGGAAGTTGACCGTGTCCGTGGTGTTGACGTCGAGCTGGCGCAGTTCGGTGCCCCAGACGAACTGGATCCCGTAGCGGATGACGAAGGCGAGCCCGATCGTCATCAAGAGAAGCTGGAGCATTCCTGCGCCGCGGCCGCGCATCGGCGCCCACATGATCTTCTCCAGCAGGATCCCGAGCAGTGCCGTGATCACGATCGCGAAAACGATCCCGA
>JBKJXG010000214.1:0-2751 GCA_046716525.1 Solirubrobacterales bacterium | reverse complement strand
ATAGCGGGGTTGTAGCCACGTAGCCCCCCGCCTCAATTGCGGCTGGACTCACGCGCTGTGGCCGCCGGCAGGACCAGGGCGGACCCCGCGGCGCGATCTCGCGCCCGAACGCGCTCGAACCGAGCCGCGTTCTCCATTACAACGACAGAGGTGTCGCTTTGATGCGTTTTGTCCCCAAAAGAAAGATCATCGTCCTCGCGATCGCGAGCGCGGTCGTTCTCGGCGTCCCATCGTTGGCGGTAGGCGGGGAGCAGACCTCGGTCCTAGGCGACGGCGAGCGCCGCCAGGCGATGCCCGAGCGCGCCAAGCCGGGGCCGTTTCACCCGGTCGTCGGCAAGTCCGGCTACGGCACCGCCGAGAACGCCTTCGGCGCGGCACGATCGAGCCACGTGCACGCCGGCCACGACATCTTCTCGCGCCAAGGCACGCCCCTCGTCGCTCCCGCCGACGGGGTCGTCGTCGAGACAGGCGCAGACGGTGGTCGTGGCAACTACCTCTCGATTCACGACCCCAAGCGCGACCTCACCTACAACTACTTCCACCTGGCCGAGCCGGCGGTGCAGTCAGCGGGCGCCAAGATCGACGCTGGACAGCGCGTCGGGTTGATGGGCTGCACCGGCTCCTGCTGGGGCGTGCACCTGCATTTCGAGGTGCGCAAGGGCAATGATCCCTACGGCGAGGCGATCGATCCGTTGCCGCTGCTGGAGGAGTGGCAGCGCAAGTAACTCGCCGCCTAAGGCCGGTGGCTGACGAACGGCAGCAATGAGGAGAGTCGTGGGAGAGGCCAGGAGACAAGGCAATGCTGTGGCGAGTTCTTCTCGCATACCGAGAGAAACCCGACACAGCAGACGCCCATCGCCATACTCATCGAGCCGATGGACCACATCCGAAACTTCTCGATAATCGCCCACATCGACCATGGCAAGTCGACGCTTGCCGACCGCATCCTCGAGCTCACCGGGTCGGTTGCGCCGCGCGATCACATGCCGCAGATGCTCGACTCGATGGACCTCGAGCGCGAGCGCGGGATCACGATCAAGGCGCAGGCGGTGCGGGTCACCTACACCGCCGACGATGGCGAGACCTACCACCTGCACCTGATCGACACGCCGGGACACGTCGACTTCTCCTATGAGGTCTCGCGCAGCCTCGCCGCTTGCGAGGGAGCGCTGCTGGTCGTCGATGCGGCTCAGGGCGTCGAGGCACAGACCGGCGCCAACACCTATGCCGCGGTGGAGGCGGGGCTCGAGCTGATCCCGGTGATGAACAAGGTCGACCTGCCAAGCGCCGAGCCGGACCGCGTCGCGGGCGAGATCTGCGACCTCGTCGGCGGCAAGCCGGAGGACATCTTGCGGATCTCGGCGAAGACAGGCGTCGGCGTGCGCGAGGTGCTGGAAGCGATCGTCGCGCGCATCCCCCCGCCTCAGGGTGATCGCGAGGCGCCGGCGCGGGCACTGATCTTCGACTCTGAGTTCGATCAGTACCGCGGCGTCGTCGCCTACGTGCGCATGGTCGACGGCATTTTCACCAAGAACGAGCCGATCGTCGCGATGCAGACGGGCACGCAGGCGGCGATCGACGAGATCGGGTTCTTCGCGCCGAAGCTCACCCCGACGAAGGCGATGGGCGCGGGAGAGGTCGGCTACGCGATCACCGGCCTCAAGGACGTGTCCAAGCTTCGCGTCGGCGACACGTTGACCTCACGCGCACGACCGGCGAGCGAGGCGCTGCCGGGCTACCGCGAGGTCAAGCCGATGGTCTTCTCCGGTCTCTTTCCGATCGATACCGAGCGCTACACGGACCTTCGCGACGCGCTCGAGCGCCTGGCGCTCAACGACGCGGCGCTCTCCTACGAGCCCGAGACCTCGCAGGCGCTCGGATTCGGGTTTCGCTGCGGCTTCCTCGGCCTGCTGCACATGGACATCGTTCGCGAGCGCCTCGAGCGCGAGTACGACCTCGACCTGCTGGCGACGACGCCGAACGTGCGCTACGACGTCCGCCTCGCCGGCGGCGAGGTGATCGACGTCCACTCGCCCGTCGACATGCCCGACCCGGGTGTGATCGAGGAGATCCGCGAGCCGCACATCCGCGCCTCGGTGATTACCCCGACCGAGTACGTCGGTCAGGTGATGGAGCTGTGCCAGGGGCGCCGCGGTACCCACATCGACATGCATTACCTCTCACCGGTGCGCGTCCAGCTTCGCTACGACCTGCCCCTGGGCGAGATCGTGCTCGACTTCTTCGATCAGCTCAAGTCGCGCACGGCCGGCTATGCCTCGCTCGATTACGAGCCGATCGGAAACCAGCCATCCGACCTCGTCAAGCTCGACGTGCTGCTCGCCGGCGAGCCGGTCGACGCGCTCTCGGTGATCTGCCACCGCGACAACGCCTACGAGCAGGGAAAGACGCTGGTCTCGCGGTTGCGCAAGACGATCCCGCGGCAGCAGTTCGACGTCCCCGTCCAGGCCGCGATCGGCTCCCGCGTGCTCGCCCGGGAGACGGTGAAGGCGGTTCGCAAGGACGTCACCGCGAAGCTCTACGGCGGCGACGTGACCCGCAAGAAGAAGCTGCTGGCAAAGAGAAGAAGGGCAAGAAGAGGATGAAGCAGGTCGGCTCGGTCGAGGTCCCGCCGGAGGCGTTCCTCGCGGTCCTCAAGATCGGCGAGGACGGCGACAAGTGACTGCCGGCTCCGCTGAACGGCGCTCCGCCGGCACTGCCGGCTCCGCTGAACGGAGCTTCGCGGGCGTGCAG
>JBKJXG010000213.1:0-3886 GCA_046716525.1 Solirubrobacterales bacterium | reverse complement strand
ACCGAGGGTTTTGCCGAAACCCGCGGATCAGAGCTGACCCAGGCCGGGCGTTACTCCTCGCCGGCGGCGAAATCCTCCGGCGAGACCTCGTCGAGGAAGTCCTTGAACTTCTCGACGACCTCCTCCTGGTCCTCGACCTCGTGCTCGAACTCGATCGAGGACTCTTCGATCACGTCCTCGGCGGCGAAGATCGGCGCCTGGCAGCGGACCGCGAGCGCGATCGCGTCGGACGGGCGCGAGTCGATCTCGATCTCCGAGCCGTTGACCGAGATCGTGATCGAGGCGTAGAAGGTGTTGTCGCGGAGCTCGGTGACCGAGACGCGCTCGCATTTCGCGTCGAGCTGCTCGAGTAGGTCGTTGAGCAGGTCGTGGGTCATCGGGCGTGGCGTCTGCGCGCCCTGGAGCTTCATCAGGATCGAGGCGGCCTCGGGATGGCCGATCCAGATCGGCAAGAATCGGTTGCCCTCGACGGTTTTCAAGAGCACGATCGGCTGCTTGCCGACCATGTCGAAGCTGACCCCGTAGATCTGCATCTGCTGCATCTCAGCCTGCTCTCGCCGTGGTGCCCACCGAGCCAGTATAAGAGCGCCCGGTGGCGGCCCAGCGGCGGGTCGTGCGCCGGTTCAGAGTGAGTCGTCGAGCTTCGCCAGGCCGCGAGGGACCGACTTGTTCATACCCGCTGCAACGACCGCGGCGAGTCCCGGGATCGCGGAGTCGAAGCGAATCGTGTAATCGACAGCCGAGCCACCCGACGGCGTGCTCGCGAACTCCATCACGCCGAGGTGGTCGCGCATCGGCGTGCCCTTGGTGATCGTGTACTCGATGCGCTCACTGGGCACGAATACCGTCACCGTCTCCTCGAACGGCAAGAGTCCACCGAAGCTGAGCCGCCTGACCGAACCGACCCCGTTGCGCTCGCTGTCGCCGTTGCGCATGCGCTCGATCCGCGCGCCGAGCAGTGGTGCCAGGTTCTCGTGCTCGCTGAGATGATCGAAGAGCCGCTCGACGGGCGCGGAGGACTCGGTGTGAAAGTGGATGGTCTTCATTATCAGGAGCGGATTCGCGGGCTCGCGGAGAGGCTTCGGATGGGCGATCCTGGATTCGAACCAGGGACCTCGTCCTTATCAGAGACGCGCTCTAACCAACTGAGCTAATCGCCCTCGGCGGCGCAGTCTAGAGAGGTCGCGGCGGCTCGACCCATGGAGTTGGCGGCGTCCCTGGGTAGCCTCAGCGCCGTGAGCCCGAGGCGCCCCGACATGGCCCCGTTGCGTCGCGAGGACCTCGCCGCGGACCCGTTCACCCAGTTCGCGCGCTGGCGTGAGCTGGCGCAGCGGGAGGTGCCGCTCGCCGAGGCGATGACTCTGGCGACGGTCGACGCCGACGGAGCGCCCGACGCTCGCATGGTGCTGCTCAAGGGCTCGGGCTCCGAGGGGTTTTCCTTCTACACCAACTACGGCTCCGCCAAGGCGGCACAGCTCGAAGCCAACGCAGCCGCCGCGCTCGCCATCTACTGGCGTGAACTCGACCGCCAAGTGCGCGTTCGGGGGCCTGTCGAGCGCTTGGCGGCGGCTGAATCCGACGGCTACTTCACGACCCGACCGCGCGAGTCTCAGCTCGGCGCCTGGGCCTCGCCGCAGTCGCAGCCGATCGCCTCGCGGGCGGAGCTCGATCGGCGCCTCGAGGAAGTCGAGGGACGCTTTGCCGACACAGAGGTGCCGCGGCCCAGTCACTGGGGCGGATATCTGCTGCGACCGTCGACGATCGAGTTCTGGCAGGGCCAGGTCGGTCGTCTGCATGATCGTTTCCTCTACTCGCGCATCGACGACGGCTGGCGGATCCAGCGGCTCGGGCCGTAGCGGCAGCGCTCAGGTGTCGCTCGGCGTTTGGCGCAGCCCGAAGCTCGAGCCCTGATCGTCGGTGCAGAGCGCGAAGCGTCCATGCTCGGACTCCTGGCTCGGGTCCGCGCCGGGCGAATCGAGGATCGTCCCGCCGAGCTCGACGACGCGGGCCAGGGCAGCATCGATGTCGTCGACGGCGAAGAACAGGTACGGGGACGCACCCCAGTCACCGTCATGGATCCCGCCGTCGAGACCCGGGGTGCGGATGATCACGCCCGTCTCGTCGTCAGCGGTGCCCGGCTCGAACTCCCAGCCGAGCAGGTCGCCGTAGAACTTGCGTGCCTCGGCGATGTCGCCAACGCCGAGCTCGAACCAGCTCGGCGCGCCGCTCACGAGCGGGTGATGCTCTGCGCGAACTCGAGCAGCGCGCCGATGTCGTCGAACTCGAGGTCTGCGCGAAGTCCCTGACGCGATGCGCGAACTCGGACCCCGTGGCCGAACGCCTCCTCCAGCGCCTCCTCGGCACGCAGCAGCATCGCCGCCTGGTCGGGATGGGCGACTACCCTGACCGTCCGCGTCGCCCCAGAGGCCTTTGCGCGGGTCTCGGTCTCGCGCACCGACCAGCCGCCCGCAACGGCATCGCGAGCGAGGCGGTGGCGGACGTCGTCGCCTTTGGCGATCAGGATCGCGCGGCCGTGGCCCTCGCTCAGCGCTCCCTCGCTGAGCAGATCGAGCACGTCGTCGGGCAGGTCGAGCAGACGGATCAGGTTCGAGATCGCCGGGCGGGTGCGGCCAAGCCGGCGTGCGAGCTCCTCCTTGGTCAGGCCGAGATCCTCGACCAGCGCCGCGCAGGCGCGCGCCTCGTCGACGGGGTTGAGGTCCTCTCGCGCGACGTTCTCGATCAGCGCGGTCTGCATCCGCTGCGCTTCGTCTTCGTCGCGGATCAACGCCGGAATCAACTCCAAGCCCGCCTCTTGGGCGGCGCGCCAGCGGCGCTCACCGGCGATCAGCTCGTAGCGCCCATCGGCCAGCGGTCGCAGGATCACCGGCTGGATCACTCCCGCCTCGTCGATCGACTGCGCCAGAGCGCCGATCGTCTCCGCGTCGAAGGCGCGCCGTGGCTGCTTTGGATTCGGCCGGATCAGCTCGAGCGGGACCTCGCGAAAGTTTGGTTCGCCGGCGCCGCTCTCGGGCAGGATCGCCGCGAGGCCCCGGCCGATGCCCCGTGTCTGGGGAGGCGTCACGCCGCCAATGCGTGGTCGCTGTCTCGCTGCTCGATCTCCTCGAAGACAGCCTTGTAGGCACTGGCGCCGGGGGAGCCCGGAGCGTGGGCAATCACCGACACGCCGTGGCTCGGAGCCTCCGCGATGCGCACGCTTCGGGGTATCACAGTATCGAACACATGTTCGGGCAGGTGCTTACGTAACTCGGCTTCGACATCGCGCGCCAGCCTCGTCCTCTCGTCGTACATGGTGATCAGCACCCCGGTCAGAACCAGCGCCGGATTGAGGCTGCGCCGAACGAGATCAAGGGTCTCGAGAAACTGCACCAGTCCCTCCAGCGCCAGGTACTCCGCCTGGACCGGGACGATGACGCGATCGGCGGCGGCGAGGGCGTTCACCGTCACCGGTCCGAGCGAGGGCGGGCAATCGAGCATCGTCAGCGCGAAGCGCTCACGCACCGGTCCCAGCTCGTCGCGCAGGTGCCGCTCGAAGCCCGCGATTCGCGGCAGCTCGACCGCGGCGCCGGCGAGGTCGCGGTTGGCGGGGACGATCCAGAGGTTGTCGGGCCCGGCCGGCCGAGCGGCGACGGCTACCGATGTCTCTCCGCACAGGCACTCGTATGAAGACGGCCTGACATCGCGGTCGAGACCGAGGGCAACCGTGGCGTTGCACTGCGGGTCGAGGTCGACGAGCAGGACTTGGCGACCCTCGGCCGCGGCGCAGGCGGCGACGTTGACCGCGGTCGTGGTCTTGCCGACACCGCCCTTTTGGTTAGCGATCGCGTAGACGAATCCCATCGCCTGCGACCTTAGACCGCGGTGAGGC
>JBKJXG010000212.1:0-5688 GCA_046716525.1 Solirubrobacterales bacterium | reverse complement strand
ACCTCGTCTGCGAGATCTGCGGCGAGGCGACGACGGTCGCTGCCGAAGAGCTCGAGCCTGCACGCAAACTGATCCAGTCGCGTTTCGGGTTCGAGGCGCGCTTCTCTCACTTTCCGATCGTCGGTCGCTGCCGGCGCTGCGCGGCCGAAGACAAGCCCGATCGGCGGGGGTAGCCCATGGCAGGGATCGATTTCGAGTTTCTCTTCCGGCCGGTCGAAGAGCTCGACGCGTGGCTCACCAGCCTCTTCGACGGCGCCCCGCTGCTGGTTGCCTTGGGGGTCGCCTTCGTGCTCGGTCTACGACACGCTTCCGACCCCGACCACCTCGTAGCTGTGACGGCGTTGGTTGCCGCCGAAGACGGCGATGCAAGATCCGCGGCCCGCCTCGGCGCCTGGTGGGGGTTGGGCCACGCCGGCGCGCTGGTTGCGCTCGGGGTGCCATTGATCGTCTTCAAATCACAGCTGCCGGCATGGCTGGAGTCGGGGGCCGAGAAGGCGATCGGCGTAGTCATCGTCGCCCTTGCGGCGCGGGTGCTGTGGAAATGGCTTCGCGGTGACTTTCGCGCTGGTCGTCACTCGCATGGCGCAGCGGCCGCCAGCGGGCGCGCCAGCGCGGGCAAGCCGCATAGGCACCTGCACGGAGGGGAAGGCGCCGAGCACGGCCACGATCAGATCCGCACCCCTCGTCAAGCCTTTGGCATCGGTCTGCTGCACGGCCTCGCCGGAACCGGCGCAGTCGTCGTGCTGCTGCTCGCAGCCCTCCCGTCACAGCTCGAAGCCGGCTTGGCCCTGGCGGTGTTCGCGCCGACGTCGATCGTCTCGATGGCGCTCTGCACAGCCGCGTTCGGTTGGGTGCTGACGCGTCCGGTGATCGAGCCTCTTTATCGCAGCGTGTTGATCCCGGCGCTCGGGGTATTCGGGATCACGTTCGGCCTCTGGTACACCGGTCTCGTCTAGGCAAAGACAAGGAGCAACGATGAGCGAACACGACCACGATCACGACGACGACGGCCATAGCCACGAGCACACTCACGGCGACGTCACTCACGCCCACGAGCACGACGACCACGATCACGAACACATCGAGCACTCGCACGAGCACTCACACGGCGACGTGACTCACTCACACGCCCATGCGCATCAGGCTGATCGGGCTCACGACGAAGACGACCACGACCACGACCACGACGAGGAGACTGCGCCGGCCCAGGAGTAGTCGAGCCTCAACGTCGCCGGAGATCAGGCCGCGGCGGGCTCCTCCTCGAGGTGCTCAGCGGCGCTGATCGGCGCCGGCGTCAATGCCGCCGCGGCGATCACGAGCATGAACGCGCTGACGCGGACGACGACGCCGAGCGGGCTGTCGGGAAACGGCTCCTCGAACACCAGCGGCCCAGCGGCGATCGTCAGCGCATTGGCGGCGACGCTGGTCAAGGCGATCACCGGCACCGCCTTTCCGATTTGAAGGCTGCGCGCAGAGACGACGAGGCCGATCGCCGAGCCGAGGATGATCACGAGCGCCAACGGGCTGAACAGGATCGCGGCTGCGCCAACGTCGCCGAGTTCGCCCGAGAGCGCCTTGATCGAGGTGTCCGAGGCGGCCCAGAAGAGCCCCGCCGAGGCGCCGAGCATGACCCCTTCGCGGGGATTGTCGCGAGCCAGCATGGCGATCGCCACGGCGGCGCCGGAGACGACGAAGAGGTAAATGACGATCCTCACCGTTTCGTAGTCGGAGTGGGCCTCGTTGCCTGTCCCCTCGAGAGTTGCGGCGAGAAAGGCGAGGCCAAGCGCGGCGAGCCCGACGCCGACCCACTCGCGCCGGCTCACCTCATGCGCGAAGAGCCTGTCCGCTGTGACCGTCAGCAGCACCAGTCCGCCCGCGATCACAGACTGCACCAGCGAGATCGGAGCCAATGCCAGGGCGCCGACGTGAAAGCCCCATCCGGCCATCGCCACGAGGATCCCGAGTGTGTACCAGGGTGAGCGAAACAAGGCGAGAGAGGTGCGGATGGGTCGCCGCATCTCGACCTCGGGGGACTCGACCGCCCCGCGGTGCTTGTAGAGAAAGCCGAGCACGGAGGCGAACGCCGTCGCCAGCGCCAGCGCCAGGCCGATCTGTACCGAGAGGCTCAGCGCTCAGGCCGCTGCGCCAGGCGGGGGATCTGGCTCGTCTGGGTGCGACGGCTCGGTCGGCTCGAGGTCACGGTCGAGCTGGATCGCGCGGATCGCATGCTGGTCGGGAAGCTTTGCCAGCACCTCCTGGATGATCGCGTGTATCTCATGCTCGTCGTGTCCGAAGTCATCCAGCAGGCTGCGAAGTGCCGTATGCGTGATCTTCAGCTGCGCCGGGGTCAGCTCGAGGTGATAGTTGATCGACTCCACCAGGCGATCTTAGAACCGCGGGGAGGCGGTGGGGCTACATCGGCCTGATCGTGTCCTCGCCCGAGTCGGCCAACGCCTTCGGCTTCATCGCGATCTTCCCGCTCACCTTCGCCTCCTCGGCCTTCGTACCGCCGGAGACGATGCCCGACTGGCTGCAGACCTTCGCCGCCGACATCAACCCGTTCTCGACCATGGTCGACGCCGCCAGGGCGCTGTTCGTCGGCGGCCCCGCGGGCAGCGACATCTGGGGTGCGGTGGCCTGGTGTCTGGGCCTGATCGTGCTCTTCGGCGCGCTTGCGGTGAATCGTTACCGCAAGGCCGTTACGCGCTAGCCGTTATCGCCGGCTTCTTGGTCAGGCGGCGTCCCATGTCGTGTTGAGCTTGCAGGTGTCGATCCTCGAGTCCCGCTCGAGAACCCGCGTCTTCACCTTGTAGGTGCCCGACCAGCTGCTGCCGTCCGCCGTCGCGGTCCCCGCGATCTTGGTCTCGCTCTTGAACTTGAACTTGCCCGACTTGCTCGAGCTCTTGCGCCTGTCGGAGAAGGAACCGGGGTCGGAGGTATCGAGATCCTTGTAGCTGAAGGCCTTGTTGCTGAGCGTCCCCTTGTTCTTGCATTTGACCTCGTAGGCGCCGACGTGAAACGCGGTTGCGTTGCCGAACGAGGAGACCTTGAGCTTGACCGCTACGTCCTCCTGCGTTTGACCGTGAAATGTGACGTTCTCCTGCGCTGCTGCGGACGCGCCGGCCAGGCCGCCTGCGACGACGGTCGCGGCAACCGCGAGCCCGCTCCTGATCGCTCTGCCGCTCACCTCTGACTCCCTTCGCTAGGCCCTTGCAACTTGTGCGTCTCGCGATTCGCGCTCGATGTCTGCCGTTGCATCGAGCAGTTCCGCGATTGAAGCCTCGATGCCCTCGGCGATCACATCGATGTCGGGGATCGCATCGTAGTCGGCCAGGAGGCCGAAGTTGACCCCACCGTTGTAAGACATGATCGCGACGAAGAGGGCATGGTTGGGCGGCAAAAAGCCGACCGGGAAGATGTCCTCGAGCTCACGGCCGAGCACGTAGAGCGGAATCTGCGGCCCGGGGACGTTGGTGACGACCAGATTGAACAGCCGTGTCGAGAAGTTGACGCGGGCCGCCTGGGCGAGCAGAGTCGGCGGCGCGAAATCGTTGAAGCGCGAGATCACCTCGGCCCCGAGCGCCTGTTTGGACTGCTTGATCCCCTCCATGCCCTTGCGGCAGACTTCCAGCCGCTTCACCGGGTCCTCGACGTAGACCGGTACGGGTCCGCGGATTGCGGCGAGCTGGTTGCCGAGCTGGCCGTTCTGATCTGAGCCCCGAATCGATACTGGTACCTGGGCGCGCAGCTCGATGCCGTCGGGGCGAACTCCGCGCGCCTGAAGCCAGCGCCGCAGCGCGCCCGCAACGACAGCGAGGACGACATCGTTGACGGTGCCGCCAAGCGCGCCCTTGATCCGCTTGAACTGCGCCGGGTCGGAGCGAACCCAGCGAAATCGCCGATGTGAGCCGATCTCGACGTTGAGCGGCACCTTCGGGGCCGGGTTGGCGAAGTTCCAGCCGACCTCCCCGAGGGCCTCGACCGCTTCGGTGGCCTGGGCAATCGCGGTTCGCGGGCTCTCGACCGCACGCCTCGTTCGCCGCAGCGCTCTGAGCGGCGTCCGCAGCAGGCCCTCGGCGTCGCGCGCGAGCAGCTCGGCCGCCGATGGCGTCGGGCTCGCGACCCAGTCGTGGTCGGCCTCGGCCGGCTCTGGAACGGGCTTTAGGTCGAAGAGCACAGTGGCGATGTCGACGCCGGAAACGCCGTCGACCAGCGCATGGTGGGTCTTGGTGACGAAGGCAAAGCGCTTGCGGGTCAGGCCCTGGACCATCCACAGCTCCCACAGCGGCTTGGTGCGGTCGAGCTGCTGCGAGAAAACGCGCGCCGACATGTTTCGCAGCTGCTCCTCGGACCCCGGGGCGGGAAGGGCGGAGTGGCGCACGTGGTACTCGAGATTGAACGCGGGGTCGTCGACCCAGAAGGGGCGACCGGTCGGGGCAGGCGGGAAGGCGAGCTTCTGGCGAAAGCGTGGGACGAGGTGAAGCCGCGAGCGCACGTGCTCGAGCAGCGAGACGTAGTCCATCGGCGGGCCCTCGAAGATGCAGATGCCGCCGACATGCATGTGGCTCGCGGAGCTCTCGTTGGTGAGGAACGAGACGTCGAGGGCGCTGAGGCGGTCCATGTGCAGCTGGGCCATGCGCCTAACTTACCGCGGATGCGACGCGCGACAGCCACCCTCGTCTCCGCGATGCTCGTCGTCGGCTGTGGCGACTCAGCGCCCGCTGGGGAGAGCCGATTCGACGCCGCTCGTGCCTTCGCCGATCTTCAGGCGCAGGTCGAGATCGGTCCCCGTCCTTCGGGATCGCGGGGAGCACGGGAGACGGTCGAGTTGATCACGTCGCGCCTCGCGCAGGCCGGCGTGCGGGACGCCGTAGTGCAGGAGCCGTACGCCAACGTGCTCGCCACGATTCCCGGCAGCGAGCCGGGCACCGTCGTCGTCGGCGCCCACTACGACACCAAGAGCGGAATTCCCGGATTCGTCGGTGCCAATGACGGTGCGTCGGGGGTGGCCGTCCTGCTCGAGCTGGCTCGATCCCTGCCTCGCCCGTTGCCGGGCCCGTCGGTTCAGTTCGTCTTCTTCGACGCCGAGGAAGCGCGAGGCGGCCGTCCCTTCGAGACCGACGGCACACGTGGCAGCCGCCAGTACGTCGATTATGCGCGCAGCGGCGGCGACCAGGCCTCGGTGCCGCTCGGCGAGATCCGAGCCATGGTCCTTTTCGACCTGGTCGGCGACTGCGAGCTGGAGATCCCGCTCGAGGCTCAGTCCGACGCCGAGCTCTATGCCCTGTTCGCGGCGGCGGCTGAAGCAAGGTCGGGAAGCGCTGCCCCGTTTCAGGGCGCGGCAACGGCGGTCGTAGACGATCATGTCCCTTTCCTCGAAGCGGGCATTCCGGCGCTGGACTTGATCGACTTCGACTTCGGCCCCGGTCCGGCTCCTGGCGCCTATTGGCACACGCCGCAGGACACACTCGACAAGGTCTGCCAGGAGAGCCTCGACGCGGTTGGCGAGGCGGCATGGACGGCGGTTGGGCAGATCCGCTGACGATCGGTTGCTGATACTTGAGCCAAATTCCTCGTCGCTGGACGAATGTACGGGACGGGGTCGTCGCCGCGATCAGTAGCTTCTACTCCACGTGACCGCGTTTCGAGACCCCACACGTGCCATCTTGATCAGGCTGCGATCAGAGT
>JBKJXG010000211.1:0-3182 GCA_046716525.1 Solirubrobacterales bacterium | reverse complement strand
CGGCGCAGCTCGCCGAGGATGGTCGGTACGGCAAAGGCGGTAAATGGCGAGGCCTGCTCGGGATCGAAGCGGTGGACTGCCTTGACGAGCCCGAGGTTCGCAACCTGGACGAGGTCGTCGATCGGTTCAGATCCGCCTCGGTAGCGCATCGCGAGCGAGCGGGCGAGCGGCATGAAGCGTTCGACGATCTCGTCGCGCACCGCGGGGGAGCGGTCGGATGCGTAGCGAAGCAGCAGGGCCCTCTCCTCGAGGCGATTGCGAGACTTGGGCGGGATCGGCGCGGGCAAAACAGGCGCACGCGGGCGCGACGACGGCTGCTGATTGGCGCCCCCGCCGGGTCCGTTGGTCATGAGCCCTCTCAGGCGAGTTGTCTGCGGAGGAAGCTCTGGGCGGCGGGTCGCTGCGAAGCGCTTCAGGCGCTTGGTGTCAAGCGTCACGTCGGCGCCCAACTTCAGGTCAGGGTACCGCGTTCGACTTCCTCCGGTGGGCTAGAGGCCGACGCCGGCTTCAGGCTCGCCGAGCAGGGTCTTGCGAAAAACGCGCTCTTCCTCGTCGAAGAGAAAGCCCCACAGGTGGCTTCGCTCGAGCAGCGAGCGCCGTTTCGTCTCGAGGATTGCCTGGCGCGGAAGCCCTGCGATCTTCTCGGCCAGCTCGAGCGCCCGCTCGACGACGCCACCCTCGGCCACTTCGCGGACGATCCCGAGGCGCTGCGCCTCGGCCGCGGCAACGATGCGCCCGGTGAGGCAGAGATCCTTGGCCACGGTCGCGGGCAGGGCCGCTCTCGCCGCCGCGTAGCTGGGAGGGATCCCGCGCGGCAGTTCGGGGTAGCCGAAGCTCGCTTCGGCCGCGGCGAGCCGCAGGTCACACAACAGGCAAAGGGCGAACCCCCCAGCCAAAGCGGCGCCGTTGACAGCGGCGATCACGGGCCGCGTGCAGCCGCCGACAGCGTCGAAGGCTGCCGTGCTCGTCTCGACCAGCAGTTCGCGGTTTGCGCGATCGCCACCGAACTGAGTCGTGTCCATGCCGGAGCAGAAGGCACTTCCCGCACCCGTGAGGACGACGCAGCCGATCTCATCGTCGCCGGACAGCTCGCTGAACGCGCTCGCCAGCTCGCGCCGCAGCTCGATCGAGAGCGCATTTCGCTTCTGCGGACGGCGCAGGGTCACCAGCGCGACCTGCCGCTGCTTGTCGACGGTCAGCATCGCCTGCCGGGCCATCGAACGACTCTAACTCGATTGTGCGGCCGCGAATCGGCGCCTCGCGAGGTGCGTCAGGCCGCTTCGCTGCGGTCGCCGGGAGTCGAGCGGCGGGGGCGGATCCTGGTAACAGTGATCTCGGCGCCGATCAGCCCTGGGGAGAACTCGCGCAACATCATCTCGAGGCATCGCTTGCAGCTGCACTCGGGTACGGCCAACCCTGTCTGCGGGCACTTGCCGTCTCCCACGGGTTTCCCAGCCATTCACGAAGCAGGTTAGGCCCGCCAGGCGGCGGAAAAACGAAACCGCGAGTCGGCCTGCGAGGATGCGCCTATGCCCGAAAACGGCGAGAGCGAGGCGTCCGTAGAGGTCGACGCCGCGAAACAGGGCGCCGCCGGGCCTGGTGAGCTCGGCCGCACCCCGATCGAGGCGATCGAGAACGCCGCGGTACGCGCCCCGACCCGGGGCAACCGCCGGCTCGATGCGCTGCTCGAGGGCCTCAACGCCGACGCCGAAGTGCGCGCCTGGTGGCACATGGCACAGGTTCAATCCGAGCGCCTGGGCATGTCAGATCACTCGTGGGTCCACATGCAGGTGGTGCTCAACATCGCCCTGCGCCTGTTTCGCCTGTTGGTCAAAGGCGGGGTCGAGCCGGCGATGGTCTCAGACCACGGCATGCGCGATCGCGACGCCGAAGTCGTGGTCGCTGCGGGGGCGCTGCTTCACGACGTCGGCATGTCGATTCACCGTGCCGATCACGAGGCCTTCAGCCTCTTTCTCGCCGAGCGAAAGCTGCGCGAGGTGCTTGGCGGCGTCTACAAGAACCCGGCCGAGCGCACCGTCGTGGTCGCCGAGGCCCTGCACGCGATCATCGGCCACCGCCGCCGCGGAGAGCCGTACACGGTCGAAGCCGGCGTCGTCCGCGTCGCCGACGCGCTCGACATGGCCCATGGCCGCTCGAGGCTGCCGGTCGAGGCCGGGCAAATGGGTATCCACGCGATCTCCGCCGCGGCGATCGACCGGATCGAGATCTCCGCCGGCGCGGAGCGCGCGGTGCGGATCGAGATCGCGATGAACAACTCAGCCGGCATCTTCCAGGTCGACGATCTGCTCGCGACCAAGCTTCGCGGCACACCACTCGCCGATCACGTCGAGGTCGTCGCCGCGGTCGAGGGCGAGAACGAGAAGCGCTTGCTGAGCGAGTTTCGGATCGGCTGAGCGCGAGCTCAGCTGCGGCGCCGAGCTCTGACGATCGCGGACACGGCGGATTCGTGCACCCGATGGCTCTCGCGGATATCGATCTCGGTGAACCCGGCTTCTTCGAGTCCCGTTTGAAACTGCTCCGCGGTCAGGGCGCCGGCGATGCATCCGGTCCATTGCCGCATGTCCTGGCGCGTGCTCTCGTCCATATCGGGATCGGCGATCACGTCGCTGACCGCGAAGCGCCCGCCTGAGCGAAGCACACGGGCGGCCTCCCTGAAGACCTGCGACTTGTCACCGGAAAGGTTGATCACGCAGTTGGAGATGACCACGTCGACGGATTCGTCAGCGAGCGGGATCTGCTCGATCGTGCCTTTGAGGAACTCGACGTTGTCGACTCCCGCTTCGCGCTGGTTGGCGCGCGCGAGCTCGAGCATCTCGTCGGTCATGTCGAGGCCGAACGCCTTGCCGGTCGGGCCGACCCGTCTCGCGGAGAGCAGCACGTCGATGCCGCCGCCCGAGCCCAGGTCGAGCACGGTCTCACCCTCGATCAGGTCCGCAACTGCGCTGGGATTGCCGCACCCCAGCGAAGCGCGCTGGGCGCCCTCGGGCAGCGCGTCTCGATCATCGCCGCTGTAAAGGCGCGATCCGAATACGTCGCGCTGCTCGTCGCCGATCACGGCGGGCGAGCAACATGAGGCCGGCGATCCACCGCCTCCGGTTGCTGCGGCCGCGTAGCGCTCTCGGACGGACTCGCGGATCCTCTCTAGCTCAGCCATGCGCTCA
>JBKJXG010000210.1:0-4863 GCA_046716525.1 Solirubrobacterales bacterium | reverse complement strand
TGATCGTCGCCTGGGCGCCGAACCTTTAGCGGTGGTCCGCAGCGGCCTGCGATCAGGAGGCGACGCGAGCGACTTCGGCGATCGAGGTGACGCCGGAACGGACCTTGAGCAGGCCGTCCTCGCGCAGGGTGAGCATGCCCTCCTCGCGTGCCACCTTGGTGATCTCGGCCTCGGCGACGTTTGCGATCGTGAGCTCCTTGATCCGCTCGCTCATGCCCATCACGGAGAACAGGCCGATGCGGCCGCGAAAGCCGCTCTGGCCGCAGCGGGCGCAGCCACCGGGCTCATAGGCCTCGACATCCCCGCCCACCCTGAAGCCGGCTTCGGTCAACGCCGCTTGGGGCAGCACGGTTCGCTGCTTGCAATGGGTGCAGAGCTTGCGCGCGAGGCGCTGGGCGACGACCGCGTCGACGGCCGAAGCGGTGAGGAAGCTCTCGATGCCCATCTTCGCCAGGCGGGTGATCGTGCCCGGCGCATCGTTGGTATGCAGCGTCGAGAGCACCATGTGCCCCGTCAGCGCGGACTCGATCGCGATCCGCGCCGTTTCCGCGTCGCGGATCTCGCCGACCATGATGATGTCGGGATCGGCGCGCAGGATCGAGCGCAGGCCGGCGGCGAATGTCAGCCCCGCCTTGTGGTTGACGCCGATCTGCTTGATGCCATCCATCCGGTACTCGACGGGGTCCTCGATCGTGATGATGTTCTTGGTCACGCTGTCGAGCTCGCCCAGCGACGCATAGAGGCTGGTCGACTTGCCGGAGCCGGTCGGCCCGGTGACCAGCACGGCGCCATGCGAACGACCGATCGCGGCAGTGAAGCGACGCCGGCCCTCGCCATCCATGCCGAGGTCGTCGAGCGATCGCATCGCCTGCTCCTTGTCGAGGATCCGGATCGTCGCCCCCTCGCCGCTTTGAGTCGGCAGGGTGACGACGCGCAGGTCGACCTTGCGGCCCTCGACGCTGATGCTGACACGGCCGTCTTGTGGCAGGCGCTTTTCGGCGATGTCGAGCTCGCACATGATCTTGATTCGCGAGACGACGCCGGCGATCATCCGCTTCGGCACCCGCGCGGCCTCGTGCAGGACGCCGTCGACGCGGAAGCGCACTCGCATCTCCTTCTCACCGGCCTCGAAGTGGATGTCCGAGGCGCCCTCGGAGGCGGCTTGACCGAGAATCGAGTAGACCAGCTTGATCACCGGCGCGTCGTCTGCCGACTCGCGCAGCTCGGAGACGCCGCCGAGGTCGAGCTCTTGCTCCTCTTCCTCGTCGATCGCTTCCGTCACCGCGCTCTCGAGCGTGGTCAGACGGCGGATCAGGGCATCGATGTCGTCGCCCGGCGCAACCGCGAGCTTGCAGTTGAGCCCGGTGATCATGTGAATGTCATCGATCGCGAGCACGTTGGCCGGGTCCGCCATCGCGACCAAGAGCGTGGTCGGATCGACGTAGCCGACGGGAACAGCCTCATAGCGGCGCGCTGCCGGGACCGAGAGCAGGCTGGCCGCGCCCATATCGACGTGGTAAGCGTTGAGATCGAGGTGGTCGAGCCCGTACCGTTCAGCGATCGCGCGTGAGAGCTGATCGGCGTTGATCAACTTGTGCTCGACAAGCAGGTCGTCGGGCGAGCGCCCGGCGAGGCGCGCTTCCTGAATGACCTCGTCAACGCGCTCGCGGCTGATGAAGCCGAGCTCGACGATGACGTCGGTGAGGAACATCGAGGAGCTGCCGCGCCCTGTCGGCGCGGTCAGGCCGGGCGTTTCGTCGGATGAACCGTCAGGCGCGGGTGTGTCGGCGACCTCGGCCTCGGCCTCGATCGGCAGGGGTGCGAGGTGGCCGGGGCGATCCGCTGTCATCTGCTCGTTCATCTCTCTTTTCCAGTTACCGCAAGTGCTGCCTGTCGCATCGTCTCCAGGGGCGGCTCGAGCCCGGTCCAAAGCCGCAATGACGCGGCTCCCTGGCAAACCAAGATCTCAAGCCCGTCTACGACGCACGCTCCCCGGCTTTTTGCGGCCGATATGAGCGGCGTCGGGACGGATCCGTAGACCAGATCCACCACGACTTGTCGTTCAGAGATCGCATCGGCATCGATCGGGAGCGCCTTTAGCGCCCCAGGCACGTGAGCGTCCCCATGCGAGACCGGGTTTGCCTCCGCCAGGCCGACGGTTGTGGCGTTGACGAGCAGGTCGAAATCGGCGATCGGCAACTGGTTCGTGGCTGGGGGCGGGCTCAGGGCGACATCCAACTCCTGGGCGAGCGATTGCGCTTTCGAGTAGGTGCGGTTCCAGATCGTCACCTCCGCGCCCGCCTGGCTCAGCGCCCAGATGCAGGCACGCGCCGATCCGCCCGCGCCCAGCACCAGCGCGCGCTTGCCCCGCGGCGGCTCGGGCAGCGCCGCGATCAGGCCGACGGCGTCGGTGTTGTCTGCGGCGATAGTGCCGGCGGAGAAGGTGAGCGTGTTCGCGGCACCGATCTCACGCGCGGCGACGGAGGCGCTGTCGGCAAGCGCGAGCGCGGCAAGCTTGTGTGGAACGGTGACGTTGACCCCGGCGAAGCCCATACCGCCAAGCGAGGCGACGAGCGTGTCGAAGTCCTGCGGCGCAACCTCAATCGCCTCGTAGTTCCATTCGCCGGCGAGTCCGAGCTCGGCCAGCGCGGCCGTGTGAATCGCCGGCGAGCGCGAGTGGGCGACGGGTTGGCCGAGCACGGCCAGGCGGGGCATCCGCTCGATGTTAAGCCGCGAGGTGCAGGCGCCGGCTGGCGAGGACGCAGGGAGCGCTGTGTATTGCGCACACAAGCGACCGAGGACGAAGCCATGGCGGCGGTCTGCGCCCGCGGCTCAGCACTCGGTCGGAGATCCGCCCTGCTCTTGCAGGGCAGCCTGGTACTCGGCTTCGGCCTCGAGGAACTCCTGCTCGGTCTCGACGAAGACGTGTTCCCCGCAGGTGCCGGGCTTGACGATGAAGTAGAAGACGTCGGACTTGGCCGGGTTGGCGGCGGCCTCGATCGAAGCGAGGCCGGGGTTGCCGATCGGCGTCGGCGGCAGGCCCGTGTTGATTCGGGTGTTGTACGGGGTCGGCTCGGCGAGGCGGCTCTCGGTCAGCTGCTCGGTGTAGTTCTGGTCCTCGTAGCGAATCGTCGCGTCGATCCCCAGCGGAGAGCCTGCGCTGAGGCGGTTGTAGATAACGGCGGCGGCGAGCTTTCGCTCCTCCGGCACCTGGATCTCACGCTCGACCATCGAGGCGATCTTGAGCACGTCGTAAACATTCAGGTTCTTCGATTCGGCGTAGTCGAGGTCGACCCCGGCGAGGTTGTCCTTGAGCGCCGTCAGCTGTCGGCTGACCAGGTCCTTCACGTTCGCCTTTTTCGGCAGCTCGTACAGCGCCGGGAAGAGAAAGCCTTCGAGGGTCGTCGCATCTGCCGCGCCGTACTTCGCCGGGTCGAAGCCGTTGTACTTGGTCGAGGCTTTCGTCGCGTCGAGGTAGTCACCATCGATGCCCTCTTCCTTGACCAGGTCTGCGACTTGTCGCCGGTCGAGGCCCTCGGGGATCGTGACCTCGCTCACCTTCGCCTCGGCGACCGGCGGAGCCGGTTCGTCGCTGCCGCCGATCAGGTCGCCGACCGCGCGCAAAGCGACGATCGCGATCGCGATCGCCGAGAGCAAGACGACGACGCCGAGCGCCCGCCGCGCCCAGAGCGGCCCCGGCGCGACCGTGTGGTGCTCACCTGTGCGCTCGCGCGCATGCTCGACGACCGGGTGGTCGGCGGCCGGCGGCCCACCTGCGCGCGGGGGCGCCGTCGAGCGCGTTCCTGTCGCCGGTTCCGCCGTCCCGGGATCATCAGAGGTCGAGAGGTCGACCGGTGGCGCATCCGCCGGCTCCGATGTCGCGCCGGCCTGCTCGGCTTGGACCTTGTCGCCCAGCGATGTCTGCTGGTCTCGGCGCCGCGCCTCGCGCTCGGCTCGGCGCCGCGCGCGCTCCTGCGCTTCGGGGTCGTCGGCGAAGGGGTCGTCCCAGCCGAAATCGTCGCTCACTTGTCGGCCCCGGGGACGCGCGCCTCGAGTGCGAGCAGGTAGCCCTCGAGCAGGTGCGCTGCGGCGATCGCGTCGGCGGGAGCGCTGGCGCCCGAGCGCGCGGTCTCGGCCGCCATCCGGGTTGTCAGTCGCTCGTCGTAGGTCGCCACGGGAATCTCGGTCAAGGCAGCGATCTCGTCAGCGAAAGCCCGGGCGGCCGCGGCCTGCTCGCGCTCGGCGCCGTCGAGTGAAACCGGCAGGCCGACGACGATCGTCTCGGCGCCTTCCTGCTCCGCGATCGTGACCGCGTCGGCGGCATCGGGGGGCGCGATCAGTCCCAGCGGACGCACGATCGTCTGGGTCGGATCGCAGATCGCTGTTCCAGCGCGCGCATTACCGTGGTCGATCGCCAGGACCCGCATCGAGAGATCCTATTTGCTCAGACCGCGGCGGATCGACTCGCGCGCAATCTCGAGCGCCTCGGCGAGCCTCTCGGGCTGCTTGCCGCCGGCCTGGGCGGCATCGGGACGCCCGCCGCCGCCTCCCCCGACCACCGCCGCCGCCTCGCGGATCACGTCGGCCGCCGAGAGCCCGCGTTCGACCGCACTCGGGCTGAAGGTCGCGACCAGGGCAGCTTTGGCGCCGTCAGCGCCGCCAAGGACCACGGCGGCGTCACCGGCGCGCTGCTTGATGCGATCGGCGTGCTCGAGCAGGTTTCGCTGGTCGACGCCGTCGCCCTCGCCGACGATGACGCGGATGCCGTCGATCTCCTCGGCGTCATCGCCGAGCCGCTCGGCTGCCTCGCCGGCCTGCTCGTGTCGCGCCGACTCGACCTTGGCCTCGAGCTCGGCGAGGCGC
>JBKJXG010000209.1:0-6044 GCA_046716525.1 Solirubrobacterales bacterium | reverse complement strand
GAGGCGTCCGAGCGCGTCGAGCAGGTGGCCTCGCGACGCAAGGTCGAGTTCGAGTCGATCGAGTTCAACCGGCGCTTTCTCGCGACGGTGCCCTCCGACCATGACCCGATCGCGCTGCGCGAGCTGTTCAGCCCTCGCTTTCTCGATTGGGCCGCGCAGATCCACAACGAGATCGACTTCGGCATCACCGATCGGCAGCTGTACTTCCTCTGGCGGCTGAGCGAGCGTACGGCCGACGAGTACGAAAAGGCGCTCGACAACGCAGGGGGACTTTTCATCAAGCTCCGCGCGGAGATGTACGAGCACGGAATCCACACCTACGAAGCGGGTCCCTGGCACGCGGGGCTCGAGCCCTTTCCCGCCGCTTAGTCAGATCGCTTCGCCGCAGGGGGCGCGGGGAGCGTTGCTGCTACTGGCGCGACGGCAATCGCTCGATGTCGGCGGCCGCGTCGTCATAGCCGTCCTCCCAAGGCAGGACGATCCGGTGGTCCTCGCGCGTGCCGACGACGCGAGGGAGCACCGGCTCCAGCGAACGCTGCGGCGCGGCCGCCAGCACCTCCTCGGCGCTCGAGTAGGCAAGCAGCGTCTCCAGCGTCTTGATCGTCGGGAAGACGAGCTCGAGCTCCCCCGCCGCCGAATCGTCCAGCGCGCGGCGCGGGGAGAACCAACCGGCGTCGTCGACCTCGGTCATGTTGGGCTTCGGTGGCGAGTGGGCCGGGGCGAGGGCGACGAAGAAGTGCGTGTCGAAGCGGACCGGCACGACCTCCGGAGTGATCCAGCGCATCCACGGCAGGACCTCGGTTCCCGGCTCGAGTTCGATCTGGGTCTCCTCGGTGAGCTCGCGCGCAGCGCACTCGGCAAAGCTCTCGTCGCGTTCGACGCCGCCGCCAGGGAAGACCCAGACGCCCGGCATGAACGACTGCGAGTCGGCCCTGCGCACCATCAGGATCTCCAGCCCACGCTCTGCATGCATGCCGCCGCGACGCAGCAGCAGGACCGTCGCGGCGGGTCGTGGCGTTGCCGGCACGGCGCTCACACGGCGACACGATAACCTGCCCGGCGATGAGCACCGACACCGCCGCCAAACAACTGTGGATTTGCTCCTCCTGCGGGTTCATCTACGACCCCGATGAAGGCGACCCCGACGGCGGCATCCCGTCCGGCACCAACTTCGACGACATCCCCGACACCTGGTTCTGCCCGGTCTGCGGCGCGCGCAAGGCGGACTTCGAGAAGTACGACGACTGAGGTTTTAGCGAGTTCCTCGGGCCTCGACGAGTTAGTACCTCCATGCGGTAACAACTCGTCGAGCTCGTCGAAACCTCACTCCCCGTCGAGCGCGCGCTCCCGGTTTCGCCGCCGCGCCCGAGCCGTCATCAGATAGACCAGCGCCCCGACCAGCGCCAAGGGCACCAGCACCGCGAGGCCGATCAGGGCGACGCCGGCGATCACCTCGAGCACGCGGCCGGCGTCGTCGAGGGCGTCGGAAAGGCTCCAGCCGTCGTCGCCTGCGGCCGAGCCGTTCGAGGTGACGTCGACGTTGACGGTGGCGAAGCGAGCTTGGCGCTGAGTCTGGCCGACGTCGGCGCGAAGGGCGTCGGCGCTTGCCTCGAGCGAGTCGATCTGCGACTTGAGGACTAGGCGCTCTCTGCGCGAGTCGGCCAACTCCAGCTCGATCTGCGCCTTGCTCAGGTCCTCGAGCACCTTGGCGAGCTGCTTCTGGCTTCGCACCGCTCCTTGGGTGATGTCTTCACCGATCTCGGTGCGGGAGATCACGTCGCCGAGCTCGGAGAGATCAGCGAGCGCCGCGTCGAGCTCGGAATAGGGAATCTCGAGCGTGAACGCTGCCCTCGCCCCGCCCTGGTCGGTGGTCACCTGGGAATCCAGCACGACCCCGTCGTAGCGGTCGGTGACCTCGACGACCTCGTTGGCGACCCCCTGAACCTCGTCGGATTCGGCTCCCAGGGTGAGCCGGGCAGTCGCGTCGACGAGACGGTCTTCGGTGCCGGGGGCAACCCCGCCGCCCCCGTCGGAAAGGCGACCGTCGGCAACCGCGGGCGCGTCGAGCTGGTACTCGTCGGATGGCACGGGCTCCACAGCCGTCGCACCCTGCTCGGGTGGCGGTTGCACGAGTGCGTTCTCCGGATTGCCGGCCGCAGCGCCGCTCGCAGCACTGTCGTCGCTGCCGGAGGTGGAGCTGGGCTCGGCCTGCTCCGTTGCCGACCCAGCTTCATCTCCGCCGCTGCCGTTGATGGCCCCGTCGGGATCGTTGAGCTGGCTCACGGTCAGCCCCACAACCACGAAGAACGTCGCCGCGGCTCCGACAGGCATCAGCACCCGCCGCGGCTGCACCGCCCGGGCCCGCTCCCAGGCGCGCTCGAACGCCGCCGCGACGCCACCGCCGCGCGCTCGAAACGACCGCGGCCCCAAGCCGCGGTCGCGGGGAAACCCCGCGCCGGCCCACTCGTCGAGTCGTCGTGCGAAGTCCTGGTCTAGCTCGGGTCGCTCCTCGAGGAGCGCGCTTTCCAGTTCGTCAACCCTCATCGCATGCCTCCCTCAGCTTTTCGATGACACGATGCAGCTTGGTCCCCGCGTTCGACTCGCTGACGCCGATGACGGCGGCTATCTCGGCGTTGCCGAGTCCGGCAAAGTACTTGAGCGCGACGAGCTCGCGGTCGCGAGCTGACAGCTTGGCCATCGCTGCCGCGATCGTCGCTCGGCGCAGCGAGGCCTCCGCGGCGTCCTCCGCAGCGCCGGTCGCCGACGCGTCCTCCGGGTCGGTGGCAAGCTCAGCCTGGCGACTTCGCCTTCGCAGCTCGTCGAGGGCGGCGTTGCGCGCGATGCCGAAGAGCCAGGCGCGGTGCGTGCCTCGATCTGGCTTGAAGCTCGCGCGCTTGCGATAGGCGCGTTCGAAAGCTTGTGCGGTGACATCCTCGGCCGCGCTTCTATCCCGGATCAAGCCGGCGACGTAGGCGAAGACATCGTCGCGGCTCGAGCGATAGAGCGCGTCGAAGGCGGCAGCGGCCTCCGACGGGGCCGCAATTGCCGGCGCGGTGAGCGTCTGGGTCATGGGCGTACTACGGCGCTTGTCCCGCTTCATCACAACGCCGCCAGGGCGTCCACCTAAGCGGCTGCTCGGAGTTCAGCCTCGGTGGCGGGGTTGGCCGAGGCAACGGCCACGCGGATCGACTCGGCCGTGATCCCAACCAGCCGGCGCAGATCGGCCTCCGAGATCGAAAGCGGCGGCATCAGCACGATCGTGTCGCCGAGCGGCCGAATGATCGCGCCGCGTTCGCGCGCCGCGACGGTGACTCGGTGGCCGAGGCGAAGCGCCGGGTCGTGCTTGCCGAGATCGATCCCGACCATGAAGCCTCGGCTGCGGATCTCGGCCACGCCCGGCATCACCGCGACCCCGGCCAACAGCTCTGCGAGCACGCGGATTTTCGGCTGCAGCCGATCGATCGTGTCCTCGGTTCGAAAGACCTCGAGGCTCGCCAGCGCCGCCGCGCAGCCGAGCGGGTTGCCGGTGAAGGTGTGGCCGTGAAAGAAGGTCCTGTAGTCCGCGTGCTCGCCGAGGAATCCTTCGTAGATCCGTTCGGTAGCAAGCGTGGCCGCCAGCGGCAAGTAACCGCCCGTCAGGCCCTTGCCGAGACAAAGGAAATCGGGCGCGACGCGCTCCTGTTCGCAGGCGAACATCGTTCCCGTGCGCCCGAAGCCAGTCGCGACCTCGTCGGCGATCAGAAAGACATCGTGCTCGCGACAGAGCTCGGAGACCCGGCGCAGGAAACCGGGTGGCTGCACGCGAATGCCGGCCGCTCCTTGGACCAGCGGCTCCACGATCACCGCAGCTATCTCCCCCGCGTGGACGTCGAGCAGGCATTCGAGCTGCTCGCTGTCGCCTGGGTTGACGCGATGGGTGTCGAACAGCAGGGGCCCGTAGGTGCCATGGAAGAGGTCGATGCCACCGACCGAGACCGACCCCAGCGTGTCTCCGTGATAGCCGTCGGTGAGACAGACATAGGAGGTGCGGCGCCGATCTTCGGTGCCGCCGTGCTGCTGCCAGTACTGGAAAGCCATCTTCAGCGCAATCTCGACCGCGGTCGAGCCCGACTCCGAGTAGAAGACTCGGCTGAGCCCAGGCGGCGAGATGTCGACCAGGCGTGCGGCAAGCTCGACGGCGCCCGGGTGCGTGAGCCCGAGCAGCGTCGAATGGGCGACCCGGTCGATCTGCTCGCGCAGCGCCGCGTCGATCCTGGGATGACGATGGCCGTGAACGTTGCACCACAGCGAGGAGACTCCATCCAGGTAGCGCCGACCATCGGCGTCGACTAGCTCGCTGCCCTCGGCGTGCTCGATCACGATCGCGTTCTCGTCACACCAATCGCCTTGCTGGGTGAACGGATGCCACAGGTGCCGGTGGTCGAGCGCAGTCAGCGAGTCCGACATCGTGCGCCGACGATAGATGCCCCCGCGGAGGGCAAAACAACCCGGACCCTCCCTGTTTGCGGCCCTCCGCCGAACGGCGCTGGGGTCGAGGCCGACCGTGTGATCCCACTCACATTGGACCAATATCAGTCCAGCTAATGTAAATGCAGTACCCGATCAGAAAGGAGACATCATGCACCCGGTATTAGGCATCTATCTCGCCAAGTCGATCAACGCGGAGCACCATCGCGTTGCCAACGAGCACCGTCGGGCGCGAACCGCGGCCAAGACGAAGGCTCGCTGAGCTCGAGGTGGGGGAGCGTGTCCACGCTCACCCGCCCGAGCCGCTCGATCGCGTCGCGATTCGAGCGTTCCACTTGAGAGGGCTCGTCAGGCCACGGGGTCAGCACCACCGCCGCCAGTTCGAGTCCCACCGATCGCACGGCCTCGATCGTCAGCAGCGTGTGGTTGATCGTCCCCAGCCCGGGGGTTGCCGCGACAACGACGCTGAATCCGAGCTCGCGGGCGAAGTCGCGCACCAGGTAGTCGCCGCTCAGCGGCACCAGCCAGCCGCCGACTCCCTCGACCACGAGCAGATCCGCGCCCGTGCCCGCCTCGGCCGCGGCCCTGCGCAGCCGTCGCGGGTCGATCGCCTCGCCGGCCAGCTCGGCGCCGAGGTGGGGCGAGACGGCCGGCCCGTAGCGATAGGGCGCGATCTCGTCGTCTGACTGACTCGAGCCGGCGGCGCGGCGAAGCAGCGCGTGATCGGCTTCGCCATCGTCGTCGAGGCCACTGACCGCCGGCTTGAACACGGCTACCTCGAGCCCCGCGGTCGCTGCCGTGCGGGCGATCGCCGCCGCGACCACCGTTTTGCCGACCTCGGTCCCGGTACCGGTGACGAAAAGACCGTCCACGGGCCAACCCTACGTACTACTGCCGCGAGCCTTGCTTCAGGCGGCGTCGCGAAGCCGTGCGGCTGAACGCTCGAAGGCGGTGCCGGCGACGCCGAGGTCGCGCGCGGCGCGACCGATCACACCAGCGGCGGCGCGCAGCTCGTCGGCACGATGGCTGGCCATCACGGTGAGGCGTAGGCGCGAGCTTCCCTCTGGCACGGTTGGAGGCCGGATCGCCTGGGCGAAGACCCCGCCGTCGAGGGTGCGCTCGCAGAGTGCCGTCGCGCGTCGCGCGTCGCCGACGATCACCGGCACGATCTGGGTCCGCGACCCGGTCGGCCCGAGGCCCTGGGCGCTGAGCTCCTGGCGAAGCGTGGCGGCGTTTCGGCGCAGCTGCTCGACCAGGCCAGGGCGCGAGCCGAGCAGCGAAAGCGAGGCGAGCGCCGCTCCGACCGACGGCGGTGGGGGAGCGGTCGAGTAGATGAAGGGGCGTGAGGTGTTGACGAGCAGCTCGATCACCGCACGCGTGGCGCAGACGTAAGCGCCGTAGCTGCCGAGAGCCTTGCCCAGGGTGCCGACGACGACGTCGACCTCACCGCTGAGCCCCGCCTCGGCAACCGAGCCGCGTCCACCCGGCCCCAGCGCTCCCGTGCCATGCGCCTCGTCGACGACGAGCATGGCGCCGTATCGACGCGCGAGGCCGACCAGCTCGACCAGCGGAGCGAC
>JBKJXG010000208.1:0-8755 GCA_046716525.1 Solirubrobacterales bacterium | reverse complement strand
GGAGGACCGCTCTGTCGGCGAGATGGTCTTCGACGTCTCCGAGCGCGTTTCGACGCTGGTCAGCGAGGAGATCGCGCTGGCGAAGGCCGAGATCACGGAAAAGGTGACAAATCTCGTCAGGGGCTCGGTCGTCGGGATCGTCGCGGGGCTCTTCGCCTTCCTCGGGCTGATCTTGCTGATGCACTCGATCGCCTGGTTGCTCAACGACCTCCTCTTCGGCGACAACTTCTGGGCCGGGTTCTTGGTCGAGGCGGTGATCTTCTTCGTCGTCGCGGCGGCGGCCGGGTACTTCGCCTACAGGTCGCTGCTTGCGGGCGCGCCCCCGACCCCCGATCTCGCGATCGAGGAGGGGCGGCGCATACGACAGACGCTCGAGTCCTCGACCACGCCGGCGGCGAAAGAGCCGGTTGGCCCGGCGCCGAGGGAAACGGTCTGATGGCCAACGAGCCGGAGATCTACAGCGGCGCCGGCGAGCCGGTCGCCAAGCGTGCCGCCGGTGCTCCTGGGCGCAGCTCGAACGAGATCCGCTCCGACATCGAGCGCCAGCGCGAGGAGTTGTCGCACTCGGTCGAGGCCCTTCGCGGTCGCGTTACCGAGCTCACCGACTGGCGCCGCCAGGTCCGCGAGCACAAGCGCGAGCTCGTCATCGGCGCCGCCGTGGTCGGCTTCGCCATCGGCGGGTTGATGGCGCTGCGACGCCGCTGAGCCGGCCTTTCAGCCGTCGCTCAGGAAACGTCTAGGCAATCCGCCGAAGCCGAGCAGGCCCGGGCCGATGTGGGCTCCGATCACGGGACCGATCTCGGAGACGAAGACGGGGTCGTCGCCGAAGATCTGTCGGCACTGGTCGACCAGGCGCCGCGCGGTGTCGGGGTCGTGGATGTGTTGCACGACCCACGTGTCAGCGCCGGCCTGCTTGTGCTCGCGCGCGTAGTCGACCATGCGCTCGAACGCCCGCTTGCGGGTGCGCACGCGCTCGACCGGGGTGACCTCCTCCTCCAGCGTCAGGATCGGCTTGATCTGAAGCGCAGAGCCCATCCACGCCTGGGCGGCGCCGATGCGACCGCCCTTTCGCAGGTACTCCAGCGTGTCGATCGCGAACCACATCTTGAGCGATTCGCGCGCGTCGGCGACGACCTTCATCACCTCTTCCCCAGAGGCGCCGGCGGCGGCGTTACGAGCGGCGATCAGCGTCAACAGGCCCTGGCCGCCGCAAGCTGAGCGGCTGTCCCAGACCTGGATCCGCTCCCCACCCGCGCCCGAGTCGACCAACGCCTGCCGCGCCTGCGTGGCCGAGTCGAAGGTTCCCGAGATCCCGGCAGAGATGTGGATCGAGACGACGTCGCGCCCCTCGGCCAGCAGCGGTTCGTAAATCGCGGTGAAGTCGCCAACCGACGGCTGCGAGGTCGTCGCGCCCTTTTCGCTGCGGCGAAGGCGCTCGTAGAAATCGTCGTAGGCCTCGCCGCTGATCTCGCTCTCGCGGCGCTCGTCGCCGTCGAGCGTGACGTAGAGGCTGGCGATGCGGATGTCGTGCTCGTCGACGAGCTCGGCAGGCAGATAGGCGGTGCTGTCGGTGACAACGGCTGTACTCATGCCAGGGTTCTTATCAGTGCGCCGCCTCTAAGCTCCGCCCCCATGGCCAAGACACTTGTCACTGGGGGCAGTGGCTACCTCGGCTCTCACGTCGTCCGCGCTCTCGGCGAGCGCGGCGACGAGCTGCGCCTGCTCGCGCGGCGGCAATCCAACCTCGACCATCTCTCGTCCGTTGCGTTCGAGCGCTCGACAGGCGATGTCACCGACCGTCGTGCGGTGCGCAGAGCGCTGCAGGGAGTCGACCGGGTGTTTCACCTCGCCGGCCGCACCTCGCTGCGCCCAGTCGACCGCGAGAGTGTCTTTCGGACGAACCTCCGAGGATCGAGAATCCTCTTCGAGGAGGCACTGGAAGCGGCAGTCGAGCGCGTCGTCCACACCTCGACCGTCGGCGCAATCGGCGTCGCCAAGCCACATGGCACCGCCGACGAGACGACGGCTTTCGAGATCGGGCACCTCGGCCTCGCCTACATCAACTCCAAGCACGAGGCCGAGCTGGAGGCGTTTCGCCTCGCTGCCGCCGGCCTGCCCGTCGTCATCGCCAACCCCTCGTGCGCCCTCGGCCCCGAGGACCCGACCGGAACCTCGATGGGCTTGGTGCGGCGCTTCTTGCTCGGTCAGATTCCGGTCTACGTCGATGGCGCCCTGAACATCGTCGACGTGCGCGACGTCGCCCGTGGCCATCTGCTCGCAGACGAGAAAGGCCACGTCGGCGAGCGCTACATCCTCGCCGGTCGCAACTTCACGCTGCAGCGCCTGTTCGCCGACCTCGCTCGGATCTCCAGCCGGCGTCCGCCGGCGGTAAAGCTGCCTGCGCGCGTCGCCCTTGCAGGGGCCGAAGCCGCCACGTGGGCCGGGGTCGGGATCCCAACCTCGATTGGGGAGGTGCGTTCGGCCTCGCTGTGGTGGACGTATCGCAACGCCAAGGCAAAGCGCGAGCTCGGCTTCAAACCACGCCCACACGAGGAGACGCTCGAGGACTCGGTGCGCTGGCAACTCGATCAGCTGGGCGATCGAAAGCCCAGCCGGGGGCCGGAGCAGGTCGTCCTGCGCGTGCTCGGGCGGGCGATGCGCGCGACCGAGAAGGTGGTGGGCGGATGAAGGCGCAGGTGATCCTCTATCGCTGCCCCACGCCGACCAACTTTCTCTGTCCCTGTGGCGCGGCCGAGCGGCGCCTGAAGAAGCTGGGGATCGATCACCGGACCGTGCGCGTCCCCTACAGGCGATCGGCGCGACCCGAGGTCGAGGAGCTGACGCGCCAGCGCCGAGTGCCCCTGCTAGTCGACGGGGGCGAGGTTGTCCACGACTCCCGGCGCGTCATCCAGTATCTCGACTGGAAGTACGGTTCCAAGCTCGAGGATGGGCTTGAACGTGCCACTTCCTAGGAGTCGCTGAAAGCCGCTCTCCAGGGCTATACAATGTAAAGCGATGGAGACGCCAGATTCAGCAGTGAAGATCACCGATGTCGCTGCGGAGAAGATCCGCGATCTCGTCAGCGCCGCCGAGAGCGAGCAGGCGCTGCGCGTCGCCGTGCGCGGCGGCGGCTGCTCGGGCTTCCAGTATGCGCTTGCGCTCGACGCCGCCAAGGACGATGACCATATCTTCAACCACAACGGTGTCGCTGTCGTCGTCGACAAGGTCAGCATGCAGTTCGTCTTCGGCTCCGAAGTCGACTACGTCGACGGGCTTCAAGGCGCCGGCTTCACGGTAAACAACCCCAACGTCGTCGCCGCCTGCGGTTGCGGCTCGTCCTTCCAGGTCAAGGACGAGGCTGCCGACCAAGCCGCAGCCACCGTCTAAGCACCCGGGCCCTGCCCGTCCTCACAGCCTCGGGGCTGACCAAGCACATCGGCGACCGGACCCTGTTCGGGGACGTCTCGTTTCGCCTCGACCGGCGCGACCGGATGACGCTCTCGGGTCGAAACGGCAGCGGCAAGACAACGCTTCTTCGTATTCTCGCCGGCGTCGCGGGTCTCGACGACGGTCAGTTCATTTATGGCAAAGGGGTTCGCGTCGCGCTTCACGATCAACGCCCCCCACGCGACAAGCTCTCGCTGCGCGACTACGTTTCCGAAGGCCTCGCCTGGGTGCTCGGGATCGAGGCGGAGCTGGAGCGACTCGAGCAACGGATGACGGCAGGTGACTCCAACGACGCCTTGCTCGGCGCCTACTCAAACGCCCAGGCGCGGCTCGAGCACGCAGGCGGCTACCGCTGGCGCGACGACGCTGTCGCCGCCGTGCGTGGCCTCGGTTTCGGTGACGAGGAGCTCGACCGCTCCCTCGCGACCTTCTCCGGCGGCGAACTGACTCGCGCCTCGCTCGCCAGGGCCCTCGCCTCCAAGCCCGACCTGCTGCTGCTCGACGAGCCCACCAACCACCTCGACATCGACTCCCTCGAGTGGCTCGAGCGCTACCTCGGTGAAGTCGATGCGGCTGTCGTCCTGGTCGCCCACGACCGCTGGTTCTTGGAGTCGGTGGGCACGTCCGTGCTCGAGCTAGAAGGCGGCCGCGGCCGCTATTTCGCCGGCCCGTGGCATGCCTGGCGAGCCGAGCGCGCCACCCGCGCGCTCGCCGCGGGGCGCGAGATCGAGCGCAGCCAGGCCGAGATCGCTCGGATGGAGCGCTTCGTCGAGCGTTTTCGCTACAAGGCGACCAAGGCGCGACAGGCGCAATCGAAGCTGAAGAAGATCGAGCGGGTCCGACGCGAGATGCCGACGACCGATCCGCGGGATGGGCGCTCGCTCGCGTTTTCCTTCGGAGCCGCAGAGCGCTCTGGGCGCATGGTCCTCGAGCTCGAGCAGGCTGCGATCGAGGTCCCGGGGCGAAAGCTCCTGGCCGACGGCGAGCTCTGGCTCGAACGGGCCGAGCACGTCTGTCTCATCGGCCCCAACGGCTGCGGCAAGTCGACCCTGGTCGAGACGCTGACCGGCGAGCGTGAGCTGCAAGCGGGCAAGCTCCGCCTCGGCCACAACGTCAAGCTCGGTTACCTGCGCCAGCACACCGACCTGCCGGGCGATCCTGCCACGACCGTGATCAGCCACGCCCAGCGCACGATCGGTCTCTCGGAGGCAAAGACGCGAGCCCTGCTCGGGCGCTTCCTGTTCTCCGGCGAAGACGTGATGAAGACGCTCGGCGACATCTCCGGCGGCGAGGCCCAGCGCCTCGCCTTGGCGATCCTCGTCAGCTCGAAGTCGAACCTGCTGATTCTCGACGAACCGACCAACCACCTCGACGTCGAGAGCCGCGAGGCGCTCGAGGAGGCGCTGCAGGGCTTCGGCGGAACCTTGCTGCTGGTCTCTCACGATCGGGCGCTGCTCGAAGCGGTCGGCAACCGCACGCTCGTGTTCGAGAACTCCACGCTGAAGAGCCACCCGGGCGGCTGGGTCGAGTACCGCGCGGCAGCGGACGCTCTCGCGGCTCCGGCGCCGGGCAAGGCGAAGGCGGGGCGCTCAGCTCGCCAGCCGGGCCCGAGCAAGAATCGCCGGGCGCTGGTCGCCAAGCTCGAGCGCGAGGTCGAGCGCGCCGAGCAGGGGCTGAAGCGGATCGAGGACGAGCTTGCCGACCCGTCGCACTGGGCCGATCCGCAGCATGCCGCGAACGCGTCGCGACGCCACGAGAACGCCAAGGAGCGCCTGCGAGAAGCCGAGGCCGAGTGGGAGCGCGTAGCCGAGTCAGGGGAGTGAGCGGGCGTCAGCCCAACTCAGCCCAACTGCAAGGGCGGGCTCGTCTGCGAGCCCCCCGGGAGAATGCGCTCGGCCTCGGGCGCCTGCATGTCCTTTGGCTGGTCGACATCGAGCAGCTCGCCGAGCTCACCGGAGTCGAGCATCTCCTCGATGATGTCGCAGCCGCCGACGAGCTCACCGTTGACGTAGAGCTGAGGAAAGGTCTGCCAGTCGAAGAGCTCGGTGGTGATCTCGCGCAGCGGCTGCAGCGCGGGCAGCACGTCGATCGCCCCATAGTCGACGCCGAGCTGGTCGAGCACTCCGACGACTCGCATCGAGAACCCGCAGCGTGGCGCTTCGGGCGTTCCCTTCATGAACAGCAACACCGGGTTCTGCGCGATTGCCGCCTCGACCTGCTCCTTGAGCTCTGGATCAGCCATGGACTGAAGATAGCGAAGGCAAACGCCCGTTAGGCAGCGGAGCGCGGGTGCGTGTTGATCGAGAGCGCGTGAATCTGACCGTCGTCGAAGCGAGGCTTGACGGCGGCGCGAACCAGCCTGTGCTGATCGATGCGGGACAGGCCCTCGAACTGAGGCGCAGTGACGATCGCGCGCAGATGATCTCCGCCGCCCTCGTCGACGATCTCGACCTGGGCGCCAGGCAGCGCGGCCTCGATCATGCCCTGAAGCTCTGCCAAATCGGCCATGTCGCTACGCCGGCTCCGCGGCGCGGCTTGCTTCGACCATCTCGTCGATGCGGCAGAACTTGATCCGCGGGCGGCCGTGCGGTTCCCCCGCGCCGACCTCGGCGGCATCGATCGCCTGCCAGCCGATGTAGGTGATGTGATCGGCGCCGCGCTCGTTCAACAGCTCCTCGATCGGCGCCACGGAACCACCGCCCACCGCCGCCTTCGCCTCGCGTCCTGGAGTGTCGTTGTCGATGGAGGGCTGGAGGAGGTCCGGCATCTCTCCGGACTCGAGATCTTCGAAGATCGAGGTGACGGTGTCGAGTGCGTCCTTCTTGTTCGTGCCGATGACACCCGAAGGGCCGCGCTTGATCCAGCCGACGGCGTAGTGACCCGGCAACTGCTCGCCGGAGTCGAGCTCGGTGACGCGACCGGCCTGGTTCGGGATCAGGCCGCGGCCGGAGTCGAAGGGAACGCCGTCGAGGCCGATGCCCTTGTAGCCGATCGAGCGCAGCACGATCCCGCACTCGAGCTCCTCCCGCTCGCCGGTATCGCGGGCGCGGATCGCGCCGGACTCGTCCTCGTAGAGCTCGTTGCGAGCGATCACGATCGACTCGACCTTGCCGTCGCCCCTGATCTCGACCGGCGATGTGCAGAAGCGCAGCACGACCCGCCTGCGCTTGCCCTCGGGTTCGCGGCGTGAGAACTCGGTGAAGATTTCGACGTTTCGCCGGTTCGTCGCGTCGCAGTCCTCCGAGGCGAGGTAGGCGCGACTGGCCTCATCGAGCTCCATCTCGGCGGGGTCGATGACGATGTCGGCCTCGGTCAGCTCGCCGAGCTCGCGCACCTCGGGGTTGGTGAACGCCGCCTGGGCGGGGCCACGCCGGCCGAGCACGACTATCTCCTTCACGCCTGAGCCGGCAAGGACCTCGATCGCATGGTCGGCGGTGTCGGTCGTCTCGAGCTCCGCTCTTGGCAGCGCCAACATCCGGGCGACGTCCGCGGCGACGTTACCGTTGCCGATCACGATCGCACGTTCATGGGAGAGGTCGAACTCGTGATCGGCGAAATCGGGGTGGGCGTTGTACCAGTTGACGAACTCGGTCGCCGCGTGCGAGCCGGGCAGGTTCTCGCCGGGAATGCCGAGCTGGCGGTCGGTCGCCGTGCCGTAGGCGTAGATGATCGTGTGGTAGCGCTGATCGAGCTCGGCCACATGCACGTCGCGGCCGACCTCGACGTTGCCGAAGAACTGAAAGCCGTCGCGGGCCGCCGTCTTCTCATACATGCGGATCACCGACTTGATCTTGGGATGGTCGGGGGCGACGCCGGCGCGAACTAGCCCGAACGGCGTCGGCAGGCGGTCGAACATGTCGACGTCGACGCTCACGTCGTCGCGCTTCATCAAGTGCTCAGCGGCGTAGAAGCCGGCGGGCCCAGATCCGACGATCGCCACGCGAAGCGGGTTCTCGGCTGTTCCGATAGGGGTCACCGCGCGAAGGGTAGGGAATCGGCTCCAATCCCAAACGGGCGCAGTAGCCTTGGCGGCGCGCGGGGGGGAGCACTTGAAAACGACACCACGCTCGATCCCAACCACGACGTGCTGGCAGCGGGGAGAAGCTCAAACGGGGTCGATTCAAGTGCAAGGCCCTCGGCACCGCGACGATCAGGTGCGTCAACGCCGCAACGGGCATGGCTTCGAGGTCTCGAAGCGGAGCGTCGACCTCTTCTGAGGGTCGTCAGCCGGCGCTGAGCGCTGCCCGCGAAGTCGCGGCCCCGTCGAGCGCATCGAGGGCGCGCCCGATCGACATCGAGACGCAGGTGAAGATCGGGATGTCACGCAGGGTGTAGGCGCTCGACTCGGTGCCGCGCAGCTCTTGGACGAGATCGAGGAACTCGCCCGGGTCGTCGCATTCGAACGAGACGACGAACTCCTGATCGTCGAGGCCGAACGAGTACGCGGTGTTGATCGTGATCTCGGGGTAGCGGCGGCCGACCTCGATGTGCTCACTCATCACCCGGCGGCGTTCCTCGAGCGGGAGGCGATACCAGTCGCGGCGCTTGTCGAGCGGGTAGACGATGCAGTACTTGCGCTCCGAGGTGCAGATCTCCGGGCGCGCGTCGGCCTCGGAATAGGGAGAGCGCTTGGTCATCGCCAGGTAGGAGTGGGGGACCGACATCCATTTCGCCAGCCCGCTCTGGGCGATGACGACGTGGAAGGTGTGGATCTCCTCCAGCGACGGACTTTGGGACAGCAGCAGGAGATCGGTGTCGCCGCGCGTGCCGACCGTCGAGTAGGCGCGCAGGCTGCGGTCGACGGCGTAGTCCTCGCAGGCGGCGAGGAACTCCCGCTTGTCCTCAGCACGCGCCACGGGGTCGCGGCGCTGCCAGGCCGGGTCCAGCTTGAAGAAAGTGAACTTGGCGAAAGTTCGATCAACGCTCACGACTTGACTTTACCCCCGCTATCCTTGCTCGACCATCCAGAGCGGCTGAGGGACCCGGACCGTGGAAGCCGCCGCAACCGGCCAAGCTCCCTGGAGCGGGGCACGGTGCGACAGCCGGAAGCGATGGAGGCACACCATGTCCGTCCGCACAACCCGAACCGAATCGACAACGGATGAGCTCTGACAGAGATTTCCTCGCCGCAACCCGCGAGCGCGTAATCGTCTTCGACGGCGGCATGGGGGCGACGCTGGAGCAATTCGACCTCAGCTCTGACGACTACGGGGGACTACCCGGCAAGTGCCACGAAGCGCTCGTGCTCAACCGGCCCGACGTGATCTCGGGCGTCCACGAGGCGATGCTCGAGGCCGGGGCTGAGGTG
>JBKJXG010000207.1:0-8366 GCA_046716525.1 Solirubrobacterales bacterium | reverse complement strand
CGACGCCGTCGGTGGCGATCTTCTCGCCGGGCCGGACGACGAAGTGCTGCTCGGCGGCGAGTTCGTCGGCCGGGATCGTTCGCTCCGAGCCGTCGGCGTCCAGCACCGAGACTTCCTTGGCGCCGAGTTCGAGCAGTGCCTTCAGCGCTGCACCCGCTCGGCGCTTGGCCCGGACCTCGAAGTAGCGCCCGGCGAGGATGAACGTCGTGACGACCGCGGCGACCTCGAAGTAGATCTCGTTAGTGGCCGCTCCCTGCTCCGGGATCAACTGGAAGCTCATCCGCATGTCGGGATCGCCGGCGCCGAGGAAGAACAGCGCGACGACCGACCAGCCCCATGCCGCCAGGGTTCCAAGCGAGATCAGCGTGTCCATCGTCGCCGCGCCGTGCTTGAGGTTCTGCCAGGCGGCGCGGTGAAACGGCCAGCCGGCCCAGAGCACAACCGGGGTGGCCAGCTGCAAGCTCAACCACTGCCAGTAGTCGAACTGAAGCGCGGGGATCATCGCCAGGAGCAGGATCGGCACGGACAAGGCACCCGCGACGATCAGGCGCTGACGCAAGCTTGCGAGCTCGCGCTCGCCGGCGTCCTCCTCGGGAGAGCGCACTTGGGCATCGCCGTCGCCCTCGCTCCTCGGAAGTTCGGCCTTGTATCCCGCAGCCTCAACGGCTCCGACTAGCTCCGCCGTACCGACGGCTGCAGGGTCGTAGGCCACCGAGGCCTTCTCCGTCGCGAAGTTGACGGTGGCCTCGACGCTGTCGAGCTTGTTGAGGTTGCGCTCGATTCGGCTCGCGCAGGACGCGCAGGTCATTCCCTGTACGGGCAGATCGAGCTTGGTCGGGGCGGTCGGGGCAGCGGTGTGGGCATCACTCATGGCCGTGCTCACCACCGCTTGCTGGTGCTGCGCCTGCCGGCGCGGTCTGGTCTGCATCAGTCGCGATCGCCTCGGTGAAAGCCGCGGTCCTGACCGCACCGCCATGTCTGAACTGAAGGAAGAGCCGGTAGCGACCTGGAGTCGGGTACTCGACCTCGAAAGAGATCGGCCCCGTTCCGCCCGCTTCACCCTGCGGGTGGGTGTGCAGATAGGCCTGGTCATGCTCGCGTAGGGCGACGAGGTGGCCGTTGGCCCCAAGATACGGCTCGACCGAGTCGAGCTCGCGCCCGGCGCGGCTGACGGTGAACTGAACCGGGGTCGAGGCGCCGGCTCTCGTACCGTGAGACTCGATCGACACCTCGTAGCCGTTTCCGGCATCCGCGGTTGCACGGGCGAGGGGTAGGGGTGTCGAGCGGAACTCTCCGCTGGCGAAGACGTCGGTTGCCAGGGTCAGCGAGGTTCCCTCAGCTGAGAAGTCGGCGAAGACCCGGTAGACGCCCGCCGGGGCGAAATCGACCTCCACCTGCCAGGTCCCGTCCACCAGTTGACGGGGATGGACGTGCTGGAAGTTGACGAAGTCGCGCCGGACCACGATCAGGTGCATGCGCCGCTCGTGTTCGACGTCGAAGTCTTCAACCACGGCACCGTCGGTGTCGACGATGCGAAACGAGAATCTCTCACGTTCGGCTTGCATCTCAGTCTGGGCCGGAACCAGCCGGTAGCCGGATTGAGCGACGGCCAATCCCGGAAGGGTCTCCGACGAAGCGACGGCGCTCACGCTCTGGTGGGTCTCGGCGTCAGCTGCGTCGTTGGTGTCGGTCTGGTGACTTCGTGAATCAGCCATCTCCGCGTCGTCGTGGGCCGTGGAATCGACGCTGGGGTCGACCTCGGCGCCGGCGAGCGACGCCGCGGCGAAGACCATTACGAGCAGCCCGACAAAGGCAGCGATGCGGGCCGCGGCGGTCATCGCTCGCCGGCGAGCCCGTATCCGGCGGCTTCGACTGCTGTCTCTACCGCTTCGTCGCTGACGCCTTCACCGCGGACTTCGAGGAAATCGCCGTCCCGCTCGATCTCGGCGCTGCTCACTCCCGCCAGCGCGGACACCTCGGCCTTCACTGCGGCGCGGCAGTGATCGCAGGTCATGCCGTGGACTGGGTAGTTCTTGGTGGTTTCGTTCATTGGGTCTCCGGAGTGTCGGTATTACGCCTGGGGGGTATCCTGGGACGAACCTTAGCATACCCCTAGGGGGTAGGCGTGAGTCGAGCAGCGAACCGTCGCCGCACGCAAGCTCCTCGACCTGCCAATGTCCGACGAAATGTCGAAGCTAACGACGACGATTGAGGTTCCAGCATCGCCGGACATAACGATGCAACAAGCCCGGCGGGTACTCGCGGGGCTCGGGTGGCGGACGATCGAGCAGAGCGAAAGCCGGCTTGTTGCCCAAGAGGACCCGACGCGGTTGCATTGCCATTGTCAGGCGGCGCAGGCTGAGATCAAAGTCGGATCGGTCGCTCAAGGAGCGGCGACAGTGGGGATTGCTGCCAGCGTTCCGGGCTTCGGACCCATCTCGTCAAAGCACGTGCGAGAGCAGACTGAGCTCCTGGTGCGTCGCATCGTCTTGCCACTCATGACCCGCGCGTAGCCGTCTGCCTGGGCGTAGCGCCCGCACGAACGAGATCGAGCATCACCGAGCTCGATGTGTTCTACGAGGATGGCGCGCCCAAGTTCCTCGCTGCCGACTTGCTCGGCGCCGCCGTCTCGCCCTGACTCGGGGCGATTCCCGAGGAGTGCAGTCTTCCCCCCGCGCGCAGCTCGGGGGCGGGTGGGCGCGGTGCGAAACGTTTGATTGACTACAAGGTCAGGTGTCAGACGAGGCTGACGAGCGAAGCGAGACCACGCGGCGCTCCCGCGCGCCGTTGGTGGCTTCGGCCCTCGTCCTGGGAGTGCTGTTGCTCGCCGGCTGCGACCTCGGCGGCGACGACGAACCCGACGCGGCGTCGGCGCCCACGAAGGGCGAGCCGATGGACCTCGACGTGCTCGTTTACAACATCGAGTACGGCGGTGGGCCGGAGACCGACAAGGTGATCCGCCGCCTCGACGCCGACGTGGTCGGGGTGCTCGAGTCATACGAGCGCCTCCCCAAGATCGCCAAGCGGACCGGCTACCCCTACTACAACACCTCGCTGCAGCTGCTCTCGAAGTACCCGATCCTCGAGCCGTCGGGCGGCGACGGCCTGTACGCGCTGCTCGAAGTCGAGCCCGGCTACGTGCTCCCGTTCTTCAACGTCCACCTCGACTACGTCGAGTGGGGGCCGCGCGCCCTGCGAAACGGCGCCTCGCTCGCATCGGTGATCGAGAGCGAGAACGAGGTGCGGACGTCGGCGATGAAGCGGCCGATCGAAGCGATAACAAGACTGCTCGACGACGGCTATCCGATCTTCCTCACCGGCGACTTCAACCAACCCTCGAGCCTCGACTACGCCGCGGACACGGTTGGCACCCGCGAGGGAATCAACGAGCCGGTTCCATGGCCGGTGAGCGAGGCACTGTTCGACCTCGGCTTCCGCGATACCTACCGCGAGGTGCATTCCAATCCGGTCGAGGATCCCGGCACCACCCAGGACAGCACCGGCGAACGCATCGACTACGTCTACGCGGCGGGCCCGTCGACCACCCTAGACAGCAAGCTCGTCGGCGAGCCTGGCGGCGCGGACGTGGAGATCGAGGCGGCGCCGTGGACCTCCGACCATCGTGCGGTGCTCTCGAGCTTCGAGGTGACGCCGGTGGCGATGCCGACCCTGGTCGCCGTCGACGCCCAGCTTCGGACAGTCGGCGACAAGATCGCGGTGACCCACAGCGTGCCGGAGTCGGGTGAGAATGAGATCGCGATCGTGCCCGCGGGCGGCGACGCCGATGCGGCCCTCGAGACGCTGGCGGCCGCGGACGAGCGCGGAACTTCGGAGCTCGACACGTCCGGCTGGGAGTCAGGCGCCTACGACGCGCTGCTGGGCGACGGTGACGACGAGATCGCGCGCGTCCCGTTCTACCTCCGCGATCCGCAGGCCAAGCTCGAGCTGTCTACCGACAAGCGAAGCTACGAGCGCGGCGAGCCGGTCGAGGTCTCGTGGGCCCGGGCTCCCGCCAACCGCTGGGATTGGCTCGGGGTTTACAAGTCCTCGGCGCCGGACTCCGAGGACGACGACTACCTGATCTGGGACTATGCCGCTGGACACTCGGCGGGCACCGTCCCGCCCACCACCGATGGCGAGGCTTCGCTCGGCGCCGGCAGCCAGGGCGCCCCGTGGCCGCTTCCGGGAGGCGACTACGTTGTCCACTACCTGCTCGCCGACGAGTACGAGTCGGCCGGCAGCGCCGAGTTCAGCGTTCGCGCCACCGGGGGGTAGGCACCCGGCCCACTCTTTACCTCGGATTGCCGGGCGCCACGGTATTGGGCTACTCAGCGACATCAGACGGAGGATCGGTGGCGCGGACAGGAGCCGGGATCAGAGCCGCTCCTGCGACGACGAGACAGAACGCGAGCAACCGTCCAGTTACCTCCAGCGCGCCCGTACCAACCGGGTCGCGGAACACCAGAATGCCGCCGATGATCGCCGTGAGGTTGGCCGTAACCGAGGTGATGGCGATGACCTCGACGCCGGGTCCCAGCTGCAAGCCGCGGGCTGAGGCATAGAAGGCGAACACCGAGGCAATCAGTGCCGCCGCCGTCCACGGGCTGATCAACTCGAGCACTCCGCTGGCAATGTCGTCAGCCAAGAACTTGATCGCGACGTCAGAGACGCCGAAGAGGGCGCCGGCGGCAGCGCCGAGGAGCAGGCCCTGCGCCGCCAACGGGACGCGCCGGTGGGTTGACGCCGCGGCGACCCCAATGCCGACGATAAGGACGCCGCACTCGACCGCGATCAACGCAGCCGGTGCGTAGGCCGGCGGATCGCCGCTGTCGGGCCCCGAGGTCAGACCGATGATCGCAAGCCCGGTCGCGGTGACAACCACACCGGCCCACTGGCGGCGTCCGAGCGAGAAGCCGAAGAAGCGCTCGGCGAAGACTGCAAGGAACACCAGTCCGCCCGAGAGGACGGCCTGCACGATCGACAGAGGCGCGAGGGCGAGCGCGCCGACATGAAGCCCCCAGGCACCGACAGCCACCCCCCAGCCAACCGCGAACCACCTCGAGCGGAAGAGGTCTGCGGCGCTTCGCAGCGGGTGCCGGGCCTGCACAGGCGGCGCGAGGACCGCGCCGCGGTGCTTGAGCAGAAAGCCGATGCTCGTCGCGACGGCGCAGGCCACGGCAAGCGCGAGTCCGGCGATCACGCGGGAGATACTCCCCTAGATACACGCAGGGCGCTGGCTGACCGCTGCAGAGTTGTCGGCGATCTCGGTCAAACGAGCTCCGATGGCGATCAGGACTTGGCCGAGCGCGAGCAGCGTCAGGAACGCCGACCAGGACGCCTCGGATCGTGACCAGGCGGCCTCCGACCGCGAGCTGGCCATCCAGCCCGAACGGTCCCAGGCACCTGCCGATGCCCACGACGTCTCGCGCGATCAGCGCGAGGTGGCCACGATCACCCGCGCCACTACGGCCCTCGCTCGTGCCGGAATCGCAACCGAGCGGCTCGAGCAGGCTGCGCGCCGCGATCACCACGCCCACCTGCGCGATCTGAGCGCACAGGCACGCGACCGTGCGGCGGTGGCGTTAGACCGGGCCGAGGCCGAAACCGTGCGACGGGAGGACGAGCCGGCGGCGCTAGCCCGCGCGGCAGCAGCTCGCGCCTGCGCCGCCGATGACCGTGAACGGGCGGCAAGAGACCGCGAGCTCGCGGCCGAGGACGTGAGGACGCGCGGCGGGCGCTTGAACACGCTCACCTGGATGACCTGACGGGGCCTAGGATCCGTTCCTACGAGCCCGTCGTGCGTTTCGGCGGCGATGAGTTCGTCTGCGCCCTTGCCAACGTGGACATCAACTCCGCGCGGGAGCGCTTCGAGGAGATTCGCGCCGAGCTCGATTCAGGCCCGACCGGGGGAGCGATCAGCGTCGGGTTTGCAGCGCTTCGTCCCGACGACAACCTCGAGGAACTGATCGCCCGCGCCGATCTGGCACTCGCGCGAGCGCGCACGTACCAACAACGGTAAGACTCTCGATCGCTACCACTCCACGATCGGACGTACCTCGATCGCGCCGCCCTGGCTGGCGGCCGGGATTTTCGAGGCCAGCTCGATCGCAGCATCGAGGTCCTCGGCATCGAACAGCAGGTAGCCGCCGATCGCCTCTTTGGTCTCGGCAAACGGACCGTCTGTGGTCAGCGTCTTGCCGTCTTGCACTCGCACGGTGGTCGCCGCCTCGGGGGGCTGCAACTGGAGGCCGGGGCTGACGCCGGGGGTTTCCTTGATCGCCTGGTATGCGGCGTAGACCGCATTCTGCTCGTCCTGGGTGAGGCTCTCCCACTCTTCGGAGCCAGGCGTCGGCGTGGCGCCTTGGTGGATCAACAGCATGTACTTCATCGCTTCCTCCTATTCGGATGGTCGCCTATGCGACGAACGGGCAGCGATGAGATCGACAGTTCCGTCGAGCCCAGGGGCTCACCCAAATCCGGGGTGCGCTGAGCGAGTGCGAGAAATCACCGACACAGGCGTTCCGTGCCGCGGCGAGAAGGTGATGTTGCGGCGAGCTATGCGCTGCGGAGCCGAGCGAGCGCTGCGTAGCTCACAGCGAGTCAGGACCTCGCGCAAGACGATCCGCATCTCGAACTCGGCGAAGGCCGCGCCGAGGCAGCGGCGAACGCCGCCCCCGAACGGGATCCACGCATAGGTCTCGGGGGGATTTTCGAGAAAGCGCTCCGGTCGAAACTCGAACGGGTCTGGGTAGATGTCAGCGCGAGTGTGGGCAAGCCAGATCGCAGGCGTGACATCGGTGCCTTCGGGTAGCTCGAAGCCGTCGACCTCGAGTGCAGAGCTCAGCCGCCTGCCGGCCAGAGGCACGACCGGGCGGAGGCGAAGCGATTCCGAGATCACGGCGCGAAGGTATTGCTCGTCGCCCTCTGCCACCTCCGCCTGCAATCGACTCAGCTTCCGAGGGTTTCGAAGCAGAAGATCGAAGGTCCAGGCGAGCGCCGTCGCCGTGGTTTCGTGACCTGCCAGCAGCAGGGTGATCAGCTGATCGCGCAGCTCCTCGTCGCTCATCGCCTCGCCGTCGTCGAATCGCGCACCGACAAGCATCGAGAGGATGTCCGTGCGCTCGTCGAGCTTCGGATCGGCGCGACGCTCGGCGACCTCGACCTGCAGTAGATCGTCGACCGGCCTGCTCTTTCGGCGCAGCTCGACCATCGGGTCCTCGCGGCCGAGGCGGCGAGCCAAGAGCACTCGGACCTGAAGCCGGGGAGAGCCCAGATCGGCGAGCATCTCACCGAGCAACCGCCCAAGGCGCTCCAGGCGCGAGGCGTCGGTGACGCCGAAGGCAGCGCGCATGATCACCTCCAGCGTCACCGCCTGCATCCGCGGGTGGATCGCAAACGTAGATCCGACCGGCCACGAGTCGATCTCCGCTCGAGCCACCTCGCCGATCACGTCCTCGTAGGCACGCATGCGCTCTCCGTGGAATGCCGGCAGCATCAGCTTGCGTCGCGACAGATGCTCGGCTCCTTCGAGCAAGAGAACAGAGCGCGCACCCATCACGGATTCCAGCGCGAAACTGCGCCCCGGCGGCAGCCCGTTCTCTCGACCCCGGTAGAGGGTGCCGATCGAGGCCGGGTCGGAGATCATCACCATCGGCGTTTGGAAGCCGACGAACATGACGCTGAACGTATTGCCGTAGCGGCGCCGGCATGAATCGAGGAACTCGGTCGGACGAAACAGCCAGCGAGCTGTCTGGAGTGCAGGCGGGGCGGCGACCGCGGGTGGCGCGGTCACCGGACTCGGCAGCTCTCGGGCACCATGACTGCGACCGACTCTAGACACCGGCGTAGTTCAGGCGTGCCCGCGTAGCGATCCACGCCTGAACTCCGGCTCAGGGTTACAGCAAGAAATGCCGATGAAATGGTCAGCGCGTGGCTTGCGTGGCCACGCATTGGCAAGGAGAACCCCTGATTCGCTCGGTCTTTCGAATTTCAGTCGCGCTCTTGGTGCTGGTGGGTGCCGGCTCCGCTGTGGCCACGATCGGCCAACGGCCCGTTCAAGAGCCCGGGGCTTCTGCTTCCAAGATCCTGCTGCTTGCCGATCAAGGCGCGATCCGGTTCAGGGACTCCAAGGCCGGAAGGGCAATCGTTCGTGCCAAGGCCATGGCGCCCGGCGCCTCGCGCACCGGTCAGGTTCGGGTGGGGATCACGGGTGGCGATGCTCGGGTTCAGCTCAAGCGCAGTTCGCTCAAGAGCCCGCGGGGACCCGCCGGCGGCAAGCTTGCGCCCGCGCTGAAGATCAAGCTTTCCAAGCTCAAGGGTCGCAAGGCCAAGACGGTCTACAAGGGCCGCCTGACGAAGCTCAAACG
>JBKJXG010000206.1:0-2551 GCA_046716525.1 Solirubrobacterales bacterium | reverse complement strand
TTGCGCCGGTCTGTGCGCGGTCTGCGGCGTCTCGCTCAACGATGCCGATCCGGCGGCCCACGACCACGGCCGGCAACTGGACCCCCGCTGGGAGAAGCTGCGCGAGCTGCAGTAGGCGCCGGCGGCGCTACTATTGCGCGCTTCCATGGCCGTCCCGAAGAAGAGAACCTCCTCGACGCGCCGCGACAAGCGCCGCGCCACGCATACGGCCGCCAAGCCGCGCACGAATGAGTGCCCGCGCTGTCACAGCCCGCGCCTGCCGCATCGGGTCTGCCCGACCTGTGGCACCTACGCCGGGCGCGAAGTGATCGTGCATGAGATCGGCGAAGACGGCCCCGACGAGGGCTGAGCAGAGATGACAATCGTCGCCCTCGACGGCCGCGGCGCCGACCGGGGGGCCGAGGTGATCGTCGCCGGAGCGCGCGCCGCCGCCGCCGACGGCATCTCCGTTCGCGCCTTCGGCGATCCTGTTGCGCTCGCCGGGCTCGCCGATGTCGACAACGCCGAGGTGATCGAGGCCACCGCCGAGATTACGAACGAGGACGACCCGGTCGCCGCGGTCCGTGGTCGAGCCGACGCTTCGGTCGTCCGCGCCGCCGCCGACGTCGCCGCGGGCGAGTCCGGGGCGATGGCGAGCGCCGGCCCCACCGGTGCGACGATGACGGCGGCGCTGTTTGCGCTCAAGCGCATGCACGGCGTTCGCCGCCCGGCCCTGGCGTTACAACTCGCTGCGCCCGGACGCAGCGGCCCGCCGTGCCTGCTGCTCGACGTCGGCGCCAACACCGAGTATCGCGCCACCGACCTCGTCCAGTTCGCCTACCTCGGGTCCGCCTTCAGTCAGGCTGTACTTGGGATCGAGCGCCCCAGGGTTTGCCTGCTGTCGATCGGCGAGGAGCACAAGAAGGGCGCCCTCGAGGTGGTCTCGGCCCACGAAACGCTCTCGCAGGTGGACGCGATCGACTTTCGCGGCAACGTCGAAGGCCGCGACCTGCTCGGCGACGCGGCCGACGTCATCGTCACCGACGGCTTCACCGGGAACGTCGCTCTGAAGACGATCGAGGGCACTGCCCGCACGGTCGCCGACGCTGTCGGCGAAGCCGCACGCTCGAATCCCCTCGCAGCCATCGGCGGCTTGCTGTTGCGTCCGGCACTGGCAGGACTGCGGCGCGAGCTGGATCCCGACGTCTACGGCGGCGCGATTTTGCTCGGGCTGCGCGGGGTGGCAGTGGTGGGCCACGGGAGCTCGGGCGAGCTCGGCGTGGCAAACGCGATCCGTCTCGCAGCCACGGCCGTGGAGCAGGACGCGATTGGACGCACCGCTGAGTTGCTCGAGCGCTCCGGAGCGACTCGAGCGGCGATGCGTGATAGGAAAGGTGAATGATGAGCTCGACCTTGAGGCGCGAACAGGTCATGGACAAGGTGCGAGAGCATCTCTCGACCGAGCTCGAGGTCGATCCCGCCAAGATCGCGGATTCGACCAGGTTCAAGGAGGACCTCGACGCGGATTCGCTCGATCTCTACGAGCTGGTGATGGAGCTCGAGGACTCCTACGGCGTCAAGGTCTCAGAAGAGCAGGCAGCGCAGATCGAGACGGTCGCCGATGCCGTCGATTTCGTCATCGCGCACCTGCCCGGCTAGCCGTGGGGCGCGGTGGTCCCGTCGCATTGCGCGAGCTGCTCGACTCGCTGCCGCCGACACTCCACCGGCAAGCGCTGACGCACTCGTCCTGGGTCCAGCAGCGCGCCGACTCCTATGGCCGCCTCGCTTTTCTCGGTGACAGCGTTCTCGGTCTGGCGCTCGCCGAGCATCTCTTCAGGCTCTATCCGCGCGCCGATATCGGGCGGTTGACCAAGATGCACGGCCAGGCGGTGAGCGGCCGGGCTTGCGCGGAAATCGCACTCGAGCTCGGCGTGCCCGAGCTGCTGCGCGAGACTGCCCCGGAGCGGATCGAGGGCGGGATCGAGGTCGACGCGCTGCTCGCCTCCGAGCGCGCCCTGGCGTCGGTGTGCGAGGCCGTGATCGGCGCCTGCTATCTGCATCACGGCTTCCAAGCGACATCGCTGGCGACGGTTGCCGCATTCGCCAACGAGCTCGAGATCGCCTCGGAACGCTTGCTCGACTTCAAGTCCGCGCTGCAAGAGCGCCTGGCGCGCGACGGCGCCCGCGTACGCTACGACGTGACCGACGAGTCAGGCCCACCGCACGACCGGGTCTTCGAGGTTGCAGCCAGCGTCAGCGGAGAGGTCCTCGGGCAGGGATCGGGCCGTTCGAAGAAGTCGGCGGAGCAGGCAGCCGCCGAGGCGGCGCTCGAGCGGCTCGCGTAGGCCGGCAGGCGCGATGCCGTCCGGGCCGATCGCGAGGCTACGGAGGCGGGTGAGAGGCTGCCCCGAAAAAGAGTTGAAGCGACCATGCACCTGAGTTCGATAACGATCAAGGGCTTCAAGTCCTTCCCCGAGCGCACGAAGCTCGTGTTTTCGCCTGGCGTCAGCGTCATCGTCGGACCCAACGGCTGCGGCAAGTCCAACGTCACCGACGCGGTCCTCTGGGCCCT
>JBKJXG010000205.1:0-2936 GCA_046716525.1 Solirubrobacterales bacterium | reverse complement strand
CCTTCCACGACCACGTGGTCGACACCCATACCCGGCACCTTGATCCGCGCGATCGCATCCCCTTCCTTCGCGGAGCGGCGATAGGTGCTCGCTGCTGCCTCCAATTCGGCCCGAAGGGACTCGAGGGACCGCGGCTGTGCCGCACCTAACGCCGGGGCGGCGCGCCGATCGAAAGCCGCGAGCCGCTGCTCGTACTGGGACGAGAGCGCACGCTGCTCACGCTCTGTCAGCACGTAGGTGAACGGGTCTTGCCAGCGCCAGACGAGGAACGACCACGCGAGGACCCCAGCCCCGACGAGCACGAGCAGCGTTCCGAGCCACCTCATTGCTCGTCTCATCGAGAGTTAGCGGCGCCAGCGGCCACGGAGCGCCAAGTGTGGGAGGCCGCCGAGCGCGAGCGCGGCTGACGCGGCGATCGCACAGCCGTAAGCCGCATCGGCAGCATGTTCGAGACCCGCGAGCCCGACCAGAAGGCAGGCAAGAGCTACAACTACGAGGAGCCACACAACCCTGATCCAGCGGCGACTCCGGCGCCGGAACAATGTCCGCCCTCGCGAAGCGGCGCTGAAAATCCGCGGGTCTTGGTCTCGTCTCAGAGATACCCCATCGGATCCACTGGGCTTCCACCCACGCGAACTTCGAAGTGAACGTGATCCCCGAAGCAATGGCCAGTGCAGCCGACCGCCGCGATTGTCTGCCCCTGGCTGACCGGTTGCCCGACCGAGACGGAGATGCTGGAGTTGTGCGCGTACGCCGTGGCGATGCCTCCCGCGTGCTGAATGACGACGAGTAGGCCGTATCCGCTCATCGAGCCCGCGTAGACGACCTGGCCCGAGGCCGAGGCTACGATCGGCGTTCCGGCTGGCGCCGCGATGTCGATTCCGGCGTGGAGTCGGCCCCAGCGCTGGCCGTAGGGCGAGACAACCGTTCCGCCGACCGGCCAGACGAAGCCTGATGAGGACGGCGCCGGCGAGCTCGAAGTCGGCGACTGTTCCTCCGAGCCAGGTTGCGGCTCCGCAGGTGCCGCCGCGATCACCGAGGCGACGCGGGCGCTTTCGGCCTCGAGGGCGTCCGCCTGCTCCTCCCATTCGCGCCGCTGCACTTGAACTGATGCGAGTGATCGCTGCCGCGCCGAACGCAGGTTCGCGAGGGAGTCGCGGCGAGAGACGAGGGTTTGCAGTGCCGTGCGGCGATCGTTCGTGTGATGCTCGATCGCCGCCGTTTCGGCAGCTCGCTCTTTGCGCAGGCGAGCAGCGCGAGCCCGCTCCGTCGCAACCCGCGAACGCAGGGCCGTTATCTGACCGACCAGATCCGCGTCGTTCTCGAGCACCCGTGATTGCAGATCGATCAGATCGATCAGCTCATCAAGGGACTCGGCCCCAAGTACGACGGCGAGGGCGTCAGGCTCGTCTGAGGTGTAGATGTCCACCACGCGCTTGCTCAGGTGTCGCTGGGCGATCTGCACCTGGGCTCGTGCGCGGGCGAGCGTGCGCGTCTTCTCGGCGACCTCAGCCTCGAGCGCTCTCAGGCGCGCTCTCGACCGGCCCAGCTGAGCCTCGAGCTCTGCCAGCTCTGCACTGAGCCCCCCGATGGCACTCTCGACGACGTCGATCCGTCCGCTCTGCATCGCGATGTCACCGGCCAGCGCTTGTTCGTCGGCCCGTGCTTCGGCGGCTCGGCTCCTGGCGTCGACCGCTCCGTGCTCGAGGTCGCGCCGACTCTTCGTGGTTTGCCCGTGGGCGAAACCGACGACGGCAAGCGCGACGGCGACCGAGATCCAGACTGACGTGCGAAGAACGTTGGGCAAAGAGATCCTTTCTCAGGGGACGAATAGGCGAGCGTCGAGACGCTCGAGGCCGCCGCGCTATCCGTGATCCATCGCTCCGCTCGCGTGCGGACGCATCGCCTCGATCTCGCGCTCCTGGGCGTTGATGATCTCCTCAGCGAGATCTTTCAGCTCGTCGTGCTCGGCCTTGTCTGCGGCGAGCTTGGCCATATCGATCGCACCCTGGTGATGGGTGATCATCATCTGGGCGAAGTCGGTGTCGACGTCGCCGGAGGTCATGAGCGCGTCTGCGTCGTGCTGCATGCCCATCTGCGAGTCGCTCAGACCGAGCGCGGCCGCGCCCTTCGGATCGATCGTGCGCGAGCCGAACCATTCGCCCCGCCAATCCTTCATCTGATTGATCTCGAGCTGCTGAGTCGCGAGAATGTCGTCGGCGACCTTGACGAGATCCGGCTGGCTGAGCCCGGCCTCCTTCACCGCGGTCGCCATCTCGATCGCGGACTCGTGGTGAGGCACCATGGCGTCGATGAACGCCTTGTCGAACGCGTCACCGGACGGCGTCGCGCCGGCGTCTGAGCTTGAGTCGCCGCCACCGCAGGCGGCGAGGAGGAGCACGATCGTCCCTATTGCAACTCCAGCGGCCATCCATCCATGGGTGAGTGTCATCGCGTCGCTTTCTCCTTGCGTTGGGTCGTCGGATTCAGTGTTTGAGTCACGGTGTAGCCCGCGCCTTCCACGTCGCTCCACCGTCGCCGGAACGGACAATCGTTCCGTCGTGGAGCGCGACGAAAAGCGTTCGCTCGTCCACGGCAAGCAGGGCCGCCGGGGGCGAGCCGAGCACCCCGCGCGGTCGCCAACGTCCGCTTGCACTCGGTGCCGTGAGGAACGAGCCGGTCAGGTCTGCCAGGTAAGCGCGACCGGGAGCCGGCCAGGCCAGGTGGCCCGCTAGCCCGACCGCCACTCCCTTCCAGGTTCGCCCGCCGTCCCGGGACTCATAGAGTACGGAGCCACCCGAGGCGAGGAGATGCCTTGGGTTCTTGGGATCGATGGCCAAGTCGAGAAATGCTTCCGGCGGAGTCGATGCCTTCCAGCTGCGCCCCGCGTCCGTACTCGCCAGCAGACGTTCGGAGCGGGAGTCGAACCCGTACAC
>JBKJXG010000204.1:0-4361 GCA_046716525.1 Solirubrobacterales bacterium | reverse complement strand
GGCGAACACGCTGCGCCCCGGGCCGGACTTGGGAACGAGACCGCCTTCGACCGCGGCTTCCAGACTGCCAGCGCGCCCGATTCCGTCGGCGGCGATCGACGAACCGGTAGTGGCGAGGGAGGCGTCGAGGTTGCCCGCGTTGGACTGCGACTGAGCCGGCGCTGAGGCCGGGGTGGGATCGAATGTCGTCCAGCCGATGCCGCGGAAGTAGACCTCGACCCAGGCGTGGGCATCGAAGTCCTCGACCTCATAGACACCATCGTCCGCATTCAGGGTCCCGGGAGCGAAGCCCGAGACGACACGAGCGGGAATTCCGATCATCCGCAGCATCAGGCCCATCGTTCCGGCGAACTGCTGGCAGTAGCCGGCCTGATCCTCGCCTACGAAGGCAGCCAGCGGGTAGGTCGCCTGATCGACGTTGGGGGTGTAGTCGTAACCGGTGCGCAGGTGGCGGTCGATCGCCTGTATCGCCTCGAACGGGCTCTCGGCATCGGCCGTGAGCTCGCGGGCGAGCCGGTGGATCTCACCGTAAGGCGAGGCCTCTAGCTGAGCCTCGAGCCGGCGGTCTCGCTCCTGACCCCAGAGCGGCATCGCGATCGGCGCGCCGGGGGCGAACCCCGACACGACCTCCACCACCGGTCCGGCTCCGCCAGACCCGGCCGGGCCCACCTCTCGCACCACCTCTGTGCGGGCCGGCAAGCCGATCAGGGTCGCGCCCTGGAAGCGCTTCTTCGGGTAGTTGCGGGGCGCCTGGCGCAGGTCGGTGCTCGACGGTTGCGGGTAATAGCTGGTAATCGAGTACTCATCTCCGTTTCGCAGCGGCTCCTCCAGCAGCGAAAGGGTGCCGTCGCGACTGAGCTGGGCGCCGGCGAGGCCGCTCGCAGCAAGAATCGAGCCGGCGCCAATAACAAGTTCGCTTTCGAGGGCGACGATCTCGAAGTCCACGGGAACCACCCAGTCGCGATGGTTCTCGAGCGCTTCAGCGCCAGGAAGGCGATCACGCGCCTTGATCTCGGCGTTGGCGAGCCCGTCAGCGTCATCGGCGCGTTGCCAGGTGAAGCCGTCGAAACGGTCGAGGACGCTGGCTTTCCAATACAACGGCGACTCGCTTGTGGCCTCGAGCAGAGTCGTTCCCTCACGTGGCCATTCGAGCGGACCGTAGGAGTGGTTCCAGTTGAACGTGACCTCGCTGTCGCGCCCGAACCAATCCCAGCTCTCGTAATCCCAGACCGCGCGGTCGCCTCCGATCGCGACGGAGACGGGAACGGCCAAGGCGCCTGCGCCGGCGATCACCGCCACCGCGAGCGCCGCGCGGCGCCGACTCATACCGGGCAGCCACAGCCATGCCGCGCAGAGCAGAAGCAAGACAGCGCCGAGGATCAGCTCCGCCTCGGGCGCGTCGAGCGTGGCCGGAAACCCGTAAAGGACGACCAACGGCACCAGCGCCAACGCGCGTGACAGCGCCCGGCGCCGTCCCGGCCAAAAGGCCTGTGCCGCAGCGCCGCCCAGCAGCGCCGGGACGCCCAGCAACAGTGTCAGCCGGATCGAATCGTCGCCGCCGCCATAGGGCAGCGTCGTGTCCTCGATCCCGGCGAGCCCGCGGCTGATTTCGTCAACCAGCTCGGCCCAGTTACCGGGGGCGAGCAGCCGCGCTTCGAGCCCGACCACGACCAGCGCAGTCCCCGTTGCCACAAGCAAGAGGGCCGCCATCACGATTCGCCGGATTGCGGGCCGAAGCGGAGCCTTGGAGCTGAGCTGCACCAGCGCGGCTGCCGCGCAGACGATCGCGAGCGCTGCGAAGAGGCGACCGAGCGGCGCCTCGGTGACCAGCCGCGACCATTGCAACAAGCCGAAGGCACCGAGGGCGGTGAAGAGCGCGAACTCGAGCGCTACAGCTGATCGAGCGCCGCGATTCATGCCGCGCTGCGCATCGCGCGGCCAACCCGGGAGCTGATCAGGCGCCCCCCGCAGCCGGCGACTGTGAACGCCGCAGCGCGCGAAGCGACATCAGCCGGCGTCACCAGGTAGCGCCGGCCACTGGCTCCCGAGCGCAGCGCCGGAGGCAGCGACGGGCGCTCCTGTGCGGTGACCCAGAAGACAGCACCGCTTCTGAGTGCCTTGAGCGCCGCGGGCGGGCGACCTCCGGCCATGAGCAGCGCCAGACGAGCGTGGACCTGCGGCCAAGCGCGCATGTCAGCCTCGATCTCGGTCGGACGCCGGTCGCCGGGCAACAGCACCGCACATCCGCCGGCCTTGGCGAGGTGTGAGCAAAGCGAGGCGGCAGCGCGAGCCACGGCGTCGAGCGCCTGCTCGGATCGTGGCAGCGTCGCGTCGACTGCGACCAGCGGCGCCGCGTCGGCGCCGGCGATCAACCGGCGCTCGACCAGCTCGCCGGTCCTTGCCACGGCCGGCCAGTGGATTCGCGAGGCCGGGCTGCCCTCGCGATAGGCGCGCAAGCCGTCTACCTCGAGCTCGATCGCGCGCGCATCGAGGCGGCTCGCCGCAGCGCCGTCCTCGAGCCCTGCGATCGAGCTCGTGCGGATGCCGTCGGCGCCGCGACCGGCGGCGAGCACCGACTCGATCCGCGGCAGGACCAAGAGCTCGCCGGGATCATCGCTTTCGATGACCTTTACGCGCAGGCCGAGTGCATCGCGGATCTCGAGTCGAGCGGGGGCCAGCCGGCGCATCCCTCTGCCGCTGAAGCTCACCTCCCGCTCGAAGCGACCCGACCAGCGCGGGCCGACGGCGAATGGGGTCGCCAGGGTGGCGTCGGTGAGCTCGCCCCCGGGAGGTCCGACGCGGGCGCCATGAGCCTGAATTTGAAGCGGGTAGAGCTGGCCCTCGATGATGCGCGCCGGTCCCGCTGCGCGCTCGAGACGCCGGGGCGTGGCAAGACCGACCCAGATCACCGCCGCCGCGGCAAGGCCGCAAAGGCCAACTCCTGCGACCAGCAGCGACGGCGAACCGAAGCCGATGCCGCTGACCAATAGGGCGACCCCGAGTGTCGCCGCGGTCAGCGCTCCCGACATCCGCGCTCTTCCCGACTTCCCTAGAGCGCCGGGACGCGCTCGAGTGCGTCGTCGATGATCGCTGTCGCGTCGCCCTCGGAAGCCTGCGGCGCCAGCAGCAAGCGATGCTCGAGCACCGAATGCGCCAGCGCCTGGACGTCATCGGGGAGTACATGGTCGCGCGATTCCAATGCGGCGCGGGCCTTGGCAGCGCGAAACAGCATCAGCACCGCTCGCGGACTCGCTCCGAGCTCTACCCGCGAGTCGACCCCGGTCGCCTCGCCGATCGCGACGGTATAGCGGCGAATCGCCTCGCTGCCGTGGACAACCGTGACCGCGGCCTGAGCCGCACGCACGGTGCTGACGTCCATCACCGCCTCGAGGTCATGAACGACGTCGTGGCGGGCGTGGTCGGCGAGCATGTCGGCCTCGTCGCCGGCGCTGGGATAGCCAAGAGAGACTCGGACCATGAAGCGATCGAGCTGCGCTTCGGGCAGCGGGTATGTGCCTTCGTACTCGGCCGGGTTCTGGGTTGCGATGACGACGAACGGCCTCGCGAGCTCGTGTTGGAGGCCGTCGACCGTGACGTGGCGCTCCTGCATGCACTCGAGCAAGCCCGACTGGGTCTTGGGTGAGGAGCGGTTGATCTCGTCGACCAAGACGACGTTGGCGAAGACCGGGCCGGGATGGAACTCGAAGCGGCTCTCGCGTTGATTGAAGACGTTCGTGCCGACGATGTCTGCCGGAAGCAGGTCGGCGGTGCACTGGACACGGGCGTAGTCGGCGTCGATCGAGCGCGCCAGCGATCGGGCCAGGGCCGTCTTGCCAACGCCGGGGTAGTCCTCGATCAGAACGTGGCCTTCGGCAAACAGCGCGACCAGCACGTCGGCCATCACGTCGTCGTTGACCTTGACTGCTCGCTGAACGTTCTCGCGCAGCCTCATCGCGACTTCGGCGACCGCGCCCGGGTCGAGTTCAGGAAGCTCCGGAGTGGCCATCCACCAATGGTACGTACCGCCGTGATCCAGCGGATCAGGTTCGGATACGAAAGGGAAGCAAGCGGGCTAGCCGTGGCGGTAGCCGGGGGTACGCCACAGCGCCTGCTTCCGAGGTGCGCCCCGGTCGCGCGGCTCGCGGGCGGCAGGCCATCCCGAGCCGGCGGACAAAGCCCGCGAGGTCGAAATTAGAGAAGACCTCGGACGGCGCGTCAGGGAACGAAAATGCGGTCCGGGGACGACCGACTCTGCCTGCCACATGCGTAGCCTTCGCACGAACGAAGCTTTGTGGTCGCGCTTCGAGTGGTGTCCGGCTGCTTGGCTTCCGCCGCCTTCTTCCGCTCTCCCGAACCGCACG
>JBKJXG010000203.1:0-5512 GCA_046716525.1 Solirubrobacterales bacterium | reverse complement strand
GAGGAGGAATGGACGCTCTCGGTCGCCCACACCGAGGCCGACCTGCAGACGTTCGCAGACGCGCTCGAGGCCTTCGCCCGCGACGTCACCGCCGCTTAGCGCCACCAGCGAGCGCGATGGCCGGAGGACCCTCCCTTCGCCTCTACCGGGCGTCGTGGTCGACCAACAGCGAGCGCGTTGGGCTCGGCCTCGCCCACAAGGGAATCGAGGCAAGCTCGGTGATCATCGACTACGCGAACCGCGCTCCCGTCGAGGCGGTCAGCGGCCAAGGGCTGGTGCCTGTGATCGAACGCAGCGACGGCACCGTGGTTGCCGATTCGGTGGCGATCCTGCGCGATCTCGAGCGGCGGCAGCCCCAGCCGCCGCTGTTTCCCCCCGACCCCGCACGCCGTGCCGAGCTCGACGTATTCATCGACTGGTTCGAGCGTGTCTACAAGCGCGAGCCGAACGAGATCGAGGCCGAGCTCGGGCGCGAGCAGCCCGATCATGCGCTGATCGGCCGACTCAGCGCTGTCATGCAGATGCGCCTCGGCCTCTTCGAACACCTGCTTGCGGGGCGCGAGCACCTTTTTGGCGACTTCAGCGCGGCCGACTGCGTCGCCTACCCCTTTCTCAAGTACGCGGGCGGTCGCGATCCGTCCGACGACGAGCGCTTTCACGTCGTGCTCGACGCGCACCAGCTACTCGGCGACGAGCACCCGAACCTGAGGCGTTGGCTGGCGCGGATGTCCGAGCGACCCCGCACTTACTGATCGGCGAACACGGCGGCGACGTAATCGCGGGACCGTGGTTCACTCCGGGAGCTCACCGGGGCTCGGTGAGCCCGCCCTGACCGCTTCGAGTTGCGCGGCAACCGCGAGGCCGAGAAACAGAGCGAGCGCTGTGAGCAGGGCCCAGAGCATGAGCCCGATCACGCCGGCCAGTGGACCGTAGGTTTCGCCGAAGTCCTTGCTCAGCGAGATGTAGAGGGCAAGCAGAGCGGTGAACGCAAACCAAAGCACGACGGCGATGCCCGATCCGAAGGAGAGCCAAGATAGAGAGGGCTGATCGCGGTTGGGCGAGCGTTCGAACATCAATGCGATCGCGCCGATCACCAGCGCTGCGCTCAGCGGCCAACGGGCGATGTTCCAAATCGTGTCCACGGTGTCGCTGAGTCCGGTGACCTCCTTGACCGCGTCGCCAAGCTCCCTTCCGGCAACGAGGACGACCAGCGCGAGGATCGTGGCGGTTCCGGCGGTGGCGGCAAGGATCGCGGCCCGCGTGTACTTCGCCACAGTCGGCCTGTCGCGCTCAACGCCGTAGATGCGGTTGGCGCCGCGCTCGATCTGCCCCATCGCGGTGGTCCCGGCGATGATCGCCGCGGCGAGACCGACGAAGAGGGCCGTGCCGCCACCGCCGTCGGAGCCCTGCTCGATCGCGCTCGTCAGCACCTCTCCCGCCGGGCCCGGCGCGAGATCACGGAAGGTCTGGGTGAGGATCGCACTGAACTTCTCCTGGCCGAGCTCGTTCGCCAGGCCGACGATCGCGATCAGGGCCGGCAACAGGGTGAGCACGAACTGGAACGCCAGCGCTCGTGAGTGACTGAACCCCTCGGCGAGGCGAAAGCGCTTGAACGAGTCGTGCAGCAGGTGTCGAACGCCACAGCTGCGAAGCGTCTCGGCGGCGTCGTCGCCCTCGAGGTCATGGGTGACGGGGACGGTGTTGGCCGTGCTCATCCCGGCAGTCTCACAGCTTTGCTGGATGTTTCGCTAGCTTCGCAGTCGATGGCCAACCGCCTCGCCGACGAGACCAGCCCCTACCTCCTCCAGCATGCCGACAATCCCGTTGACTGGTACCCGTGGGGCGAGCAGGCGCTGGCGCGGGCGCGAGAACTCGACCGCCCGATCTTGCTCTCGGTCGGCTATTCGGCCTGCCACTGGTGCCATGTGATGGAGCGCGAGTCGTTCGAGCACGCCGCGACGGCGCAGTTCATGAACGACCATTTCGTCTGCATCAAGGTCGACCGCGAGGAACGTCCCGACGTCGACTCGATCTACATGGAGGCAGTCCAGGGCATGACCGGTCATGGCGGCTGGCCGCTTACCGCCTTTCTCGACTCCGACGCGGTCCCGTTTTACGGCGGCACCTACTTCCCGCCCGTCGAGCGCCACGGCATGCCGAGCTTCGCGATGGTGATGGAGGCGGTCGCACAGTCGTGGCTGAGCCAGCGCGAGCGCATTCGTGAAGCGTCGGTGCGCATCCGAGACCAGCTCGGCGCCGTCGGCAAGATCGAGCCCTCCGGCGAGGAGCTCTCGCCCGATCTGCTCGATCGCGCGGTTGCGGCGATGCGAACGTCGGCGGACATGGATCGCGGCGGCTTCGGCGCCGCGCCGAAGTTCCCGCCGGCGTCGGCGCTCGAGCTGCTGCTCGCCCGCGGCGTCACCGACGTCGTCGAGATCACGCTCGACGCGATGGCGGCGGGCGGGATCAACGACCAGCTCGGCGGTGGCTTTGCCCGCTACTCGGTCGACGACATCTGGCTCGTACCCCATTTCGAGAAGATGCTCTACGACAACGCGCTTCTGGCGCGCACCTATCTGCACGGGTACTTGGCGCTTGGCCACGAGCACTGGCGCGTGGCCTGCGAGCGCACCCTCGACTGGATGCTGACTGAGATGCGCGGTGACGAGGGCGGCTTCTATTCCGCTCTCGACGCCGACTCCGAGGGCGTCGAGGGCCGATTCTACGTATGGACGCCGAGCGAGATCCGCGAGGTGCTCGCGGAGGCGGGGCTCGCCGATGTCGCCGACGCGCTGATCTCCTACTACGGTGTCACCGAGCAGGGCAACTTCGAGGGCGCCAACATCCTCAACCTGATCGGCGGAGGCGAAGCGCAGCCGCCGGCGCAACTGGACGAGGCACGCCGCGCGCTCTACGAAGCCCGCTCGAAGCGCATCTGGCCAGGACTCGACGACAAGCGATTGCTGTCGTGGAACGCCCTGGCGATTGGCGCTCTCGCCGAGGCCGGCGCTGCGCTCGGTCGCGACGACTACCTCGATGCCGCGCGTGAATGCGCCGAGTTCGTATGGGAGCACATGCGGGATCCGGCCGGTCGGCTGCTGCGCACCTGGAAGGACGGCGAGGCCAAGCTCAATGCCTATCTCGAGGATTACGCCTACCTCCTCGAGGCACTGCTGACGCTGTACGAGGCGAGCTTCGAGGTGCGCTGGTTCGACGCGGCCCGCGAAACGGCCGACCTCATGGTCGCCCATTTTCACGACTCGAAGCGCGGCGGCTTCTTCACCACGTCAGACGACCACGAAACCCTGATCGCGAGGCGAAAGGACGTCGACGACCATCCGATCCCGTCGGGCAACTCAGCGGCCGCGTTCGGGCTGCTGCGCCTCGCCGCACTCACCGGCGAGCATGCCTATTAACAACCCGCGGTTTCGGTCTTTCGCCTCTTCTCCCGAGTGGCGGAACGTCACCCCCAAGCCGTCGGCCACATGCTCCGTGGTCTCGACTTCCATTTCGCCTCGGTCAAAGAAGTCGCACTGGTCAGCGCCGGCAGTGACGACACCGACAACTCCCGTGAGCTGGCCGGAGTGGTTCGATCCGCCTACCGGCCACACCTCGTGCTTGCCGGCGGTCCGGAGGGCAGCGAGCGTCCCGAGCTGATGGCTGCCCGGACCACGCTCGACGGCCGCGCGGCCGCCTACGTTTGCGAGCGGTTCGCCTGCCGGGCTCCGGTCAGCGACCCGGCACACCTCGCCGCCGCCCTGGATGGATAGATTGCAGGCAATGGCCGAGGAGAAAGCTAAGCAAGCGAGCAAGGGGAGGACGACCGGACAGGTCGTCAAGGCCTACTTCGCCGCACTTGGCGCCAGGGACCTCGACGCCGCAACCGCGTTGTGGAAGCCGGGCTCGGTCGACCACCTGCACGGTCTCGCCGAGCTCAAGGCTCCCGGCGACATCAAGGCCTACTTCAACGGGCTCTACTCGGCCTTTCCCGATTTCAGCTTCGAGCTGCTCGAGCTCGCCGCCAGCGGCAAGAACGGCGCCGGGCGCTGGCGCTTGACCGGGACCTTTCTCGGACCCGGCCGCTTCCAAGGCCTCCTCCCCACCGGCAGCTCGGTGACGATGGAGGGCTGTGACATGTTTCGCGTCGAGGATGGGCTGATAGTCGAGAACAACGCCTACACCAACGGCGCCCAGATCGCCCAGCAGCTCGGCCTGCTTCCAGCACAGGGCTCGGCGGCGGATCGAGCGGTCACCAACGCCTTCAACGCCAAGACCGCGGCGGTCGCCGCGCTGCGCAAGGTTCGCGACCGCTAGCGAGGTTTTTCGTCCTACCTCGGCCGCGCGCGGCCGAGATCGGCTAACACCCGTGCCGCCCGGCGGGACGACCTGCTTATCGGCGCACCGCGGCCGTCTCGATGCAAAAATGCCTCGGGAGGGCAGCCGTCCATGAAGCCAGATCGCCTTGTAGTCGTCTTAATCGCCGTTGCCGCGGTGATCACGATGATCGTTGTCGGTCGCGACGACAGCGGCACCGGAGATGAGGATGCCGCGACAGGCGCTCCGGAGGGCGCGATTGAAGTCCGCTTCGCCTATTCGCCGGAGAAGGAGGACTTGCTGGAACCCCTGATCGAGGACTTCAACGCCAGTGGAGGCAAGGTCGGTAAAGCGCCGGTGTTCGTCCAAGGCAAGGTCGTTTCGAGCGGCGCGGCCGAGCAGGGGATCGCGGACGGCAGGCTCCAGCCGGTCGCCTGGTCCCCCGCCTCGAGCCTTTGGGGACGCCTGCTCAACTATGAGGCGGACCGGGAGCTGACCACAGAGGACGCGCGTTCGATCGTCCGCACCCCGCTGGTGATCGCGATGTGGGAGCCGATGGCGCGAGCGCTCGGTTGGCCGGACAAGAAGATCGGCTTTGCCGACATTCTTACCCTCGCGCGCTCGGATGAGGGCTGGGCGGCCTACGGCCGGCCGGAGTTCGGCGACTTCAAACTCGTCCACACCAATCCCGATTTCTCAACCTCTGGGCTCTCGGCGGTGGTCGCCGAGTACTACGCCGCGACCGGCAAGCGTGAGGGGCTGGTGGAAGCGGACATCGACGGCGAGGCCCGGCAGGAGGTTCGCGACATCGAGCGTTCGATCGTCCACTATGGCGACACCACACTCTTCATCGCCGATCAGATGCGAGAGGGAGGCCCCAGCTACGCCTCAGCGGCGGCGATGGAGGAGGTCACGCTTCTGGACTTCAACCAGGATCGGGCCGGCCAGCCGAAACTGGTTGCGATCTACCCGAAGGAGGGGACCTTCTTCTCCGACAATCCCTTCTTCGTCCTCAACGGTGATTGGGTATCGCCCCGCCAGCAAGCCGGCGCCGAGGCCTTTGGGGCTTTTCTCGCCGACCGGGTGACACCCGAGCTTGCCGCCGAGTCCGGCTTCCGCCCCGCTGATCTCGACGAGCGGGTACTCGCGCCGATCACGCCTGAGAACGGCGCCGATCCGTCACAGCCCAAGCAGACCC
>JBKJXG010000202.1:0-2830 GCA_046716525.1 Solirubrobacterales bacterium | reverse complement strand
CACCAGGGCCGCCCCCGCAGCCGTGATCACGATCTCGATCGCAGCCGAACGCCCGACGTCTGCCAACCAGAACCCCAGCGACTGCGAGGAAAGGCCGGCGTCGACGGCCCGCTCGTGCGAGACGAGGCGCGTCGGCAGCGTCGCCAACTCGATCAGCACCGAAACGCCCGCTCCCGCGGCCGCGGCGCCGAGAACCGGCCGGCGTCCCAGTCGCTCGAGTCCTCGGCGCACGGCGGGCGGACGGCCGAGGGCGACGAGCAAGAGCACGCCTGTCTGCACGCCGAGACCCGCGAGCATCGTCCACCGCTGGTCGCTTCGGTAGTCGCGTGCGGTCTCGAGTTCGCTCGCGCTGAAGTAATCGCCCTCCGCCACCATCGCCGGTATCGCTGCGTCGTCGCCTGGGCTCAGAACCCAAACTGCAACCTCGGCGACGACGACCATCGCGACCGCGACGCCACCGATGCGTGCCGCGGCCGAATGCGGCAAAGACCCCGCGATCCTCATGCACGCTTACGATAGTCCGCCGGTGTTGGGGATCGAAGGTCATGCGTCTCGCCCTGCTCAGCGACATTCACTCCAACCTGCCCGCTCTCGAGGCGGTCCTCGCCAGCGCCGAGGCCGCAGGCGTGGACGAAGCCTGGTGTCTGGGCGACGTCGTCGGCTACGGTGCCCAGCCGAACGAATGCACAGCCCTGGTCAGAGAACGGTGCTCGGTGTGTCTCGTCGGAAACCACGACCTCGCTGTGCTCGAGCAGCTCGACATCTCGACCTTCTCACCCGCCGCGGCGGCCGCCGTGCACTGGACCCGGCAGCGAATCGAAAAGTCCGCTGTGGACTTCCTTTCGGCGCTCGACTCGGCCGATGAGAGTCGTGACGTAGCCCTCTATCACGCTTCCCCGCGCGATCCCGTGTGGGAGTACGTGCTGTGGCCCGACCAGGCAGCCGAGTGCATCCGGGCGCAGGCGCGCCGGGTGGCATTCGTCGGTCATTCCCACGTCGCCTTGTTCTTCGCACTCGCCTCCGAGGCTCCCGGCGGGCAGCCCCAGGACGCGCGCGGCGCCCAGGCGGCGGGCGGCACCACGCTCGATCTCGGGCGCGGGCGCTGGCTGATCAATCCGGGCAGCGTCGGCCAGCCTCGGGACGGCGATCCGCGCGCAGCATGGCTCGAGCTCGACACCGAGGCTTGGCGCGCGACCTTCCACCGGGTCGAATACGAGATCGACCGCGCCGCCGATGCGATCGTCGCCACCGACCTTCCGGAGCATCTCGCCCGCCGCCTGTACGTGGGGCAGTGATCGTGCGAGCGAGAACTGAGGCAGTTACTAGACTCGCCGCGATGGCTCGATGGCTGCAAATTTCCCTGCTCGCGCCGCTTGTCGCGCTTGCGCTCGCCGGCTGCGGCTCGGGCGATGACGGCACGATCCCCGAGGGGGATGGCAACGAGCTGCTCGCCCTGCTCGACGCCCTGCAAAGCGACGTCGAGGCCGGCGACTGCGAGACGATCGATGATCGCGCCGCGCAGGTTCAGACTCAGGTCCAGGCTCTGCCGGCGGAGGTCGACTCCGCGGTCAAGACCGAGCTGCTCGATGCAGCCGCACAGCTCGAGAACCTCTCAGCGGATCCACCCGAGTGCGTCGATTCAGGCGCCACCGGGGGAAGCGGCGTCGAGCCGGTCGAGGAGGCCGAGGAGGAGCCGGCTGCCGAAACGCCGGCCGAGGAGCCCGAGGTCCCCGAGGAGCCCGCACCCACCGAGGCCGAGACCGACTCACCCTCGCAGGGCAACGGCCCGCCGACCGACACCCCGGGCAACAGCGACCCCGGCGGCGACGAGGCTCCGAGCGAGAGCGGCGGCGTCAGTGGGGAGTTCGACAATTGAACTCGACCATCTCCGACCGATATGAGCTCGGCGACCGCCTCGGATCGGGAGGGATGTCGACCGTCTACAAGGCGACCGACCGCGTGCTCGAGCGCACGGTCGCGGTCAAGATCCTTGCCGAGCACCTGTCCGACGACGACAAGTTCGTCGCCCGCTTTCGCCGCGAGGCGCTCGCGGTGGCGAAGCTGATCCATCCGAACATCGTCCAGGTCTACGACACAGGGGTCGACGCCGGGCGCCATTACATCGTCATGGAGTACGTCGAGGGCAAGTCGGTCGCCCAGCTGTTGCAGTCCAAGGGGCGCCTCGGCGCCGACGTCGCGGTCGAGATCGGAACCCAGTCGTGCGCCGGGCTCGAGTACGCCCATCGCCAGGGAATCATCCACCGCGACGTCAAGCCCGGCAACTTGATGGTGATCGGCGGCCCCGCCGGCCGCAAGCGCCGCGACGCGACTGCCCACGAGCCGGCGACGGGCGAAATGACGATCAAGCTGACCGATTTCGGCATCGCCATGGCCGCGGCGCAGACGCGCCTCACCCAGGTCGGCTCAGTCGTCGGGACCGCGGCCTACCTCGCGCCGGAGCAGGCACGCGGCGAGGAGGCGGCCCCAGCTGCCGACGTCTACGCGCTCGGCGTCGTCCTCTACCAGATCCTCACGGGCCGCCTGCCATGGGAGGGCTCGACGCTCGCTGAGCTCGCCACCCGTCGCGAGAGCGAGAGCCCGCTCTCCCCCACCTCCTACGACCCGGACGTCCCCGAGACCCTGTCGCAGGCCGTGCTACGGGCGCTCGAGGGCGACGTGGCAGATCGATATTCCTCGGCGCGCGAGCTCTCTCGCGCTCTCGACGCCGGGCTCGCCGGCCATGAGCCGCCGCCGCCCGAGGACGAGCTGCCGACGAACATGCTGGCCACGGGCGGCGCCACCAGCGCGACCCGCCGGATGGACCCCGACC
>JBKJXG010000201.1:0-4982 GCA_046716525.1 Solirubrobacterales bacterium | reverse complement strand
ATCGGCGAGTTCGCGACGCTCGGCGCCTTCATTGCCCAGGACCTTCTGCTCTTCGTTCTCTTCTTCGACCTGATGCTGATTCCGTTCTTCTTTCTGATCGGCGCTTTCGGCGGCGAGAACCGGATTCGGGCGACGACGAAGATGATCGTCTACACGCTGGTCGGCTCGCTGCTGATGTTGGTCGCAGCGATCGCGACGGCGATCCTGGTCTCCCAGGAGACGGGCGAGCTCAGCTTCTCGATCGCATACCTGCGCGAGCACGCCCTCGCCGGTGGCAGCCAGGAATGGATCTTCGCCCTCTTTGCCTTCGCCTTCCTGGTCAAGATGCCGGCCTTTCCGATCCACGGCTGGATGGCCGACGCCTACCGCGCCGCGCCGCTGCCGGTGCTGGCGTTGCTCTCGGGCGTGCTCTCGAAGGTCGGCGCCTACGGCTTCCTGCGCGTCGCCTTCCCGATTTTCCCCGAAGCCACCGTCACCTTTCAGGAGCTGATCCTGATCGTCGGCGTGGCCTCGATCCTCTACGGCTCGATCATGGCCTTCACGCAGACGAACGTGCGCTTGGTCGCCGGATATTCCTCGATCGCCCAGCTCGGCTTCATCACGATCGGGCTGCTGGCGCTGAGCTCTGACGGTGCCGACGGAGCCGTCTTGCAGATGGTCAACCACGCCCTCGTCACGGTGGCGCTGTTCATCGTCATCGCCGTCATCTACGAGCGCTCGAAGACGGACGACCTGAGACAGATGGGGGGCTTGGCGATGCGCGCCCCGGTGCTCGCGGGCCTCTTCTTGGTGGTGACGATGGCAACTCTGGCGATTCCGGGCTCGGCCAACTTCATCGGCGAGTTCTACATCCTCAACGCCGTCTTCGAGTCAAAGATCGCCTTCGCCTTCATCGCCATCCTCGGCGTTGCGTTGGCCGCGTTCTATGCACTGCGGCTGTACCAGCGCACTATGCACAACCGGCTGCCGGAGGGCATGCAGTCGCGCGAGGTCTCCTGGACCGAGGCGCTGGTGCTGGCGCCGCTAGTCGCTTGCATCGTCGCCCTGGCGCTGTATCCGGGGCTGATCTTGGAGCATGGTGAAGCGTCGGTCGACGACAAGATCCTGGGGGTCGCATTAGCCGACTGCACCGCTGGCGATCCAGCAACGGGCGAGGCCGCCAAGGACGATGTCGGGTTCTGCCCCGATGATCGCCACGGAGTCAATGACCTGCTCCTGCAACGGTTGCGGACCTCCGCCGAGAGCATCGACCAATGACCTTTGAGGCCCCCGAGATCGATTACGCGGGCATCTCGCCGATCATCGCGCTCACCGCGGGCCTGGTCGTGGTGCTGCTGGTCGGTGCCTTCAGCGATCGCCACCAGCGGGTGGCGGTCTCGATCTTCGGCTTCGCGACGCTCGCGGCCGCGGCAGGGCTGTGCATCTGGCAGCTCGGCGAGAGCAAGGACCTGGTCTCGGGCGCGCTTCGCCTCGACGACCTCGGCCTCTCGGCGAGCCTGATCGCGATCGCCGCGGCGGCGTTCTGCATCCCGCTGTCGTGGCGCGAGCAGGCATTCGACAAGCCGCTCGGCCCCAGCGGCCACGGCGAGTTTCAGGCGCTGCTGATCTGCTCGGTGCTGGGGATGACGCTGATCGCCCAGGCACAGAACCTGATCGTCTTCTTCGTCGCGCTGGAGTTGCTCTCGATCCCGCTGTACGTGCTCTGCGGCGCGGCGCTGCGGCGCGAGGCGTCGCTGGAGTCCGGCCTCAAGTACCTGGTGATCGGCTCGCTCGGTTCGGCGACGCTGCTCTACGGGCTCGCCTTTGTCTACGGCGCCAGCGGCTCAACCGACTTCAGCGCGATCTCGACTGCGGTCGGCAGCTCGGCGCTCGACGACCCGCTGCTATTGATCGGGATCGCGCTCTCGGCCACCGGCCTCGCCTTCAAGCTCTCGATCGCCCCGTTTCACCAATGGACGCCCGACGTCTACGAGGGCGCGCCGACGCCCGTGACCGCGTTCATGGCGGTGGCGACCAAGGCCGCCGTCTTCTGCGTCACGGTTCGCTTCTTCGAGGTCGCGCTGGGGCCCGCCGTCGACGACTGGCAGCCCGCTCTGGCTGCGCTCGCCGCGGTCTCGATCATCGTCGGCAACGTCGGCGCGCTGGGACAGAGCTCGCTGAAGCGGCTGCTGGGCTACTCCGGCGTCGCCCAGGCCGGCTACATGCTGGTCGCGGTAGTTGCCGCCAGCGAGGCTGGGATCAGCGCGCTGATCTTCTACCTCGCCGGCTATGCGTTGATGAACCTCGCGGCCTTCGCCGTGATCACGATCCGCGAGCGCGAGACCCCGTTCGGCGACGACATCCGCTCGGTCGAGGGCCTGGGTAGCGAACGTCCTTTGCTTGCAACCGCCTTGACGGTGGCGATGCTCGCTCTCGCCGGGCTACCCGGCACGGTCGGCTTCATCGGCAAGCTGTTCTTGATCGAGGCCGCTGCCGATGCCGACTACACCTGGCTCGGGGTGATGATCGCCGTCGGGACGATGATCTCGCTCGCCTACTACCTGCGCGTGATCGCGGCGATGTGGATGCGCGATGTGCCCCATGCGGCCGGTCAGGGACCGGCGATGCCTGCGATCGCCGGAGCTTCGCAAGAGGCCGACGCCGTCCCGAACGGCGCGAACTGCAAGGCGATCGTCGGCTTCACCCTGATCGCCACGGCCGCCACCGTCTTCTTCGGCGTCATCCCCTCGCCTCTGGTCGAGTGGGCGGCCAATGCCGGCGAGGCGATCGGCTCGCTGCTGAGTTAGCGGGAGGCGCCGTGGCCGCGATCATCGCGGCGATCGCCGTTTCGACGGCCGTCGGCGTTTGGGCCGAGCGTCACTACGGCGCCGCCGCGACGGCGGCGTCACGCCGCCTGCTGCTGGCGACGCTCTACTTCGTCCTGCCGCCGGTCACCTTCCTCAACCTCGTCGATGCAGACCTCAGCGGCGACGCCGGCCTCGGCATCCTCTTCGGGCTCGTCTCGCTCAGCCTGCTCGGGCTGGTCGCGTGGTTCGTCGCCACGCGCGTGTTGCACCTGAGGCGGGCTTCGGCCGGAGCGGTGATCTCGTCGGTGATCGTCGTCAACACCGGTTACCTCGGCTACGCCGTGGTCGCGGCGCTCTTCGGCTTCGACGACCTCGGCGAGGCGGTGGCCTTCGACATCCTCGTCTCCGGGCCGGCGCTGCTGATCGGCTCGTTCGCGGTCGGCGCTGCTTTCGGCGACGGTGCCGGCGAAACCGTGCGCGACCGCGTCATTGCCTTCTTCACCCGCAACCCGGCGCTCTACGCGGCGCTGCTGGCGTTCATCGCCCCCTCCACGCTTGCCCCCGAGACCTTGGTGGAGATCTCGCGGGTGGTCATCATCTGCATCCTGCCCCTGGGTTTCTTCGCCGTTGGAGTCGCGCTCGCCGAGGGCGCCGAGACAGGCGCGGCGGCATTCCCGCCGCGCTTCGACAAGCCGGTCGCCACCGCCGTCGCGATCCGCCTCGCCGGCGGGCCGTTGCTCCTACTGGCGCTCAGTGCTGCCTTCATCGACCTCCCCGGCACCTACCTGCTGCTGGCGGCGATGCCGTGCGGACTGAACACGATGGTCGTCGGGCATGCCTACGGCCTGGACCTGCGAGTCGATGCCGGAGCGATCGCGTGGTCGACTGCGATTGCCGTCGTCGGATTGGGCGTGGCCGCCTTGGTCGCGTAGTCGCTGTGGGTTGTGTCTTTCGAGATGGCCAGCGTGGCGGATAACCGAGCGGCGGTGCGACATCGGCTGAACCTAGTGCTAGAACGACGCACGTCCCCGAGCATGGATGGGAGGTAGCGTTCGCACATGCCCTTGCCACTGCTGGACCCTGCGGAGCCCCCCGAGCGCCGCGAGATCACAGTCACCACGGCTTTCGGCGGACCAGGCGCCCGTGACGCATTCGAATGCGTTACCCGTGCTGTCACCGAGAACCGCTACGCGGTTGACCCTTCGCTCGCCCGCTCCGAGCTCGCTTCGACACGGTCTCGCTTCGTCTTTCGGCTCGATTACCGCAGTCGGGTCGCGACGCTCACCCTTCGCGATGGGTTCGTGACACACGAGTTCCTCGACCTCGCCGGCCGGGAAACGCGCACGCCGCAGCAGGAGGGGCGCCTGACGCAGCTCAAGCAGGAGATGGCGACGCGGGTGATGTCGGCGGCCGCCGACGACGTTTACGACGCGATCCTCGAAGCCTGACGGATTGAAGACCGTTCTCGCGTTCGAATTAGGCCCGATCGAGTGAACTCGACAGAGCCGGCGATCCCGTCAGCGTTTGGAAGACCACGCAGTAGCGCTCGGTGAGACGCTGAAGCGTCTCGAGTTCCTCGTCACCGGCATCCGACTCGAGCTCGAAACGAAGGCGGATCTCCTTGAAGCCGACCGGGACCTCGTTGTCGACCGCCAGGGTCCCGCGCCAATCGAGATCGCCTTCCGCGTGGATGGCACCGGTCACGGCGATGCCCATGGCAGTGGCAACCGACCGCATGGTCACGCCGGCGCACGCGATCAAGGACTGCAGCAGCATGTCGCCCGAGCAGGCGAGGGCTCCGTCGCCGCCGGTACCCGGGTGAAGGCCCGCCTCGACGAGGGCCTGCCCGGTCTGAACCGAGCAGGAGATGCCCTGCTCGAGCGATCCGTGGGCCCGGAGCGTGATCTGCGCGGAGGCCGGCTGCTCTCGATATCGGCTCTTGATCGGCCCCTGAAGCTCGCGTAATTCTTCGCGCGTCGGTGAGGCGGGCATCAGCCGGGCGCCGGCGGATCGAGCGGATGCAGCTCGGAGCGCTCGAGCGCCTCACTTCTCAGGTGAGCGATCTCCGCGTACTCGGGCGCGCTGATCATGTCGAGGAAGGCTTGGCGCGTCGGGTACTCGACCAGGATCACCGAGTCCCACTTGCTCGGGCCGATCACGGGCGTGGTCGCATTGCCGACGTAGACGATCCTGCCG
>JBKJXG010000200.1:0-2689 GCA_046716525.1 Solirubrobacterales bacterium | reverse complement strand
GGTACGCGGTCTGGCTGCTACCGCTCGCGGGGCTCGGGGCGGACCGGCGGCTGGTCCTTGCAAGCATCGCGCTCTGCGCGTACATGATGGTGATCGCCGTTCCGCTCGAGCCGTTCTCCCCATATTGATCCCATGGATCCTCAGATGAGCGAATTCGACCTGATCGCCCGCATGCGGGAGCGCCTGGACCCACGCGGCGACCGCGTGGTGGTGTGGTCCGGCGACGACGCGGCAGTCGTGCGCCCCGGCGGCGGGGTGAGCGTCACCTCGATCGACTCGTTCGTGGAAGGTGTGCACTTCCGGCTCGCGACCACGTCGCTGCGTGACCTCGGGCACAAATGCCTCGCCGCCTCGCTGTCGGACCTGGCCGCCATGGGAGCGCACCCGGGCGAGGCCTACATCGCGCTCGGCCTGCCGGATCACCTCGGCGAGCGCGAGGTGCTCGAACTGGCGGACGGCGCCGAGGCGCTCGCGGCCGAGCACGGCGTGGCGATCTGCGGCGGGGACGTCAGCCGCGCCGGCGAGCTTTTCGTGTCGGTGACCGTGGTCGGGTACGCCGCGGCCGCCGGGGATCTCGCGTGCCGCGACTCCGCTCGGCCCGATCACGTCGTCGGGGTGACGGGAGCGCTCGGCGGGTCCGGCGCCGGGCTGGTGCTGCTCGAGCGAAGGCCCGCGGGCGGCGACCGCGAGGCCGGCGAGCGACTGCTCGAGCGCCACCTGCGCCCACGGCCGCTGCTGTCGGCCGGGCGCGCGCTCGCTCGCGCGGGCGTGGGCGCGATGCTCGACGTCAGCGACGGCGTCGCCTCGGATGCCTTGCGGATCTGCGAGCGCAGCGGGGTGGCGGCAGAGATCCGGCTCGGCGACCTGCCGCTCGAGGAGGGGGTGGCCGAGGTGGTCACGGCACTCGGACTAGATCCAAGCGAGTTCGCGGCGACCGCGGGAGAGGATTACGAGCTTCTGTTCACAGCCCCGGCCGGCGCGTGCGAGGCGATCGAGGCGGCGGCCGCGAGTACGGGGACCGAGGTGAGCTGGATCGGCCGGATCCTGGCGCGCGGGGCGGAGGACGATCCGGTCAGGCTGCTTGACGCAGACGGCCGGTCGCGTCGGTTGCGTGGCTGGGACCACCTGTCGCGGGCGGCTTCGGGGCGACGCTCTCCTGGATCAGCCTGACGATCAGCGCTCCGGCGACCCGCTGCGGGTCGACCGTGTAGCTGTTGCGCTGGACCGCTCGCTTGAGCTGGCGCGGGTTCTTGTCGGTTCGCTGTGTCATTGACCGGAGAGGTGGATCGCCCTTCTTATCGACTGTGACGATGCAACTCCGCATACGACTGCCGTCCACCGGGGCTCAGCGGCGCATCGCCGACTCGGTGCCTCCGAGCGAGCCGGGGCCGGCGTAGCTGACGGGACCGCGCACCGTGATCGCCGGCGCGGCGCGGCGGTCGCTGCCACCGAACGCGAGCAGCGCACCGGACGTGAGGCTGCCGGCGACGAGCGAGCCCAGGATCGCGCTCGAAACCGAGCCGCTCGCGGTGGACACGATCAGCAGCAGGTAGCTGTGGGGAGCGAGGCCGAGATCGAAACGCGCGCCGTAGTAGAGCATCGCGAGGACGGGCAGAGCGAGCGCAGCCGCGATCACCCCGGCGGCCAGCGGCGCCCGCCGAGGGGTCTCCGAGAGGGCCGCGAGGAGACACAGGTGCACGGCGGGCACGAGCAGCAAGGCGGTGAACGGGTTCACCGCGCAGACCACGAGGGCCTCCGCCGAGAGCAGCATCGCAAGCGCCGGCGCCGCGGCCTCGCGGGGCAATCGCCGAGCGCGCACGTCGCCGAGGGCGATCCGGCGCAGCGCGATCCAGGCGACGGCGAACAATGCCGCCAGGGCGACCAGCGCCCCCATCGCGGCTCCGAGGGACGGCCGCGTGGCGGGAGCGACTGCCTGCTCGACGGTGTCCGGCAGCCACCCGAGCCACTCGAAGGCGAGTGCCGCGAACACGGTGACCGCAAACGGGACAGCCCCGGCGAGCGACCAACGCAGCCACGGCACCACGGGAAACCCGCGGCGACGGGCGCGGGCCGCGGCATCAACGGCCGTCACCAGAGCCGGCGCGATCAACCCGACGGCGAGCAGCGCCAGCGACCAGCCCGGGATCACGTAGCGCCCAGCCGTCAGGTAGCGCGACTGCGGCTTGCCCCGGTAGCCGGGCGAGTCGAACGCGAGCAGCGCGGCGAACCCCGTCCGCCCGAATCGCGTCAGGCGCTCCTCCGAGATGCCCTCGATCGCGTCGCTGCCCGAGCCGCGCGGCAACTCGGAGCGCGCGGTCAGCGTGACCGCGTCCATGCCGCCCTCGACGAGCGGCCCCTGCTCGCGCAGGGTGAGCGGCCACGCGAGGTGGACGAGCTGCCCCAGCCAGGAGTCCGATCCGGCCGTCGCGCCCGCTTCGCGCACCAGCGCCGCCTCGGCCGTACGGGTGGCGACGAGCGACGCGCGGCTCGAGCTCGACGACCACGGCACGACAAAGGGATGTTGCGGCGGGCGCGCCCCGATGTCGTCCAGCACGAGCGCCGCCTCGACCTTGCGCCGGTCGGCGTAGCGCTCGGCAAATCGCTGCGCGCCGGCCATGCCCTCGCTTGCGCCGTCGGCCGACACGAACACGATCGTCTTGCGACGGTCGAGCGCATCGAGCGCCTGCGC
>JBKJXG010000199.1:0-13426 GCA_046716525.1 Solirubrobacterales bacterium | reverse complement strand
CTCCAGGCGCTGGTCGACCTCCTGCGGCGAATACAGGTGCGCTCTGTGCGTGGCGAAAGCGCAGTACTTGCAGTAGCAGCTACAGGTACGCGAAAGCGAAAGCGTGAAGTTGCGCGAAAAGGTGACGCGACGCATCACCGACACGCTACCGGCGCCGGCTTGCGCCACTCGCCGCACACGCCTACTGGTTGCGCGTGCGTTCCTCTGACTGGTTGCGCGTGCGTACCTCTGCGTCCTTGACGGCCTGGCCGACGGCGCGGGCGTCGGAGGTCGGCGGCTCGGCGCCTTCGGCGTATTGCGGCCCCGCGATGACGAAGCGGTAGACGAGCACTGCGACCAGTGCACCGACGATCGGCCCTAGGACGTAGACGAGCAGGTCGCTGCCATCGAGCGAGTCGCTGATCAGCGCCGGGCCGAACCAGCGCGCCGGGTTGAACGAGCCGCCTGTGAGCGGACCGAGGATCATCACGGCGAAGCCGAGCGTCGCGCCGATCGCCCAAGGCGCCCACTCCTGGCGCGCGCGGGGGTTCAGCGCTACGGCGCAGATCGCCAAGACCAAGAGCATTGCCCCCAGCGCCTCGACGACACCGCCGCCGAAGTTGCCGCTGAGCAGGTCGGACACCTCGGCGTTGCCGTAGCCGCCGGCTCGGCCCTCGTCGAGCAGCAGGCCCTTGACCAGGAGGGCGCCGAGGACGCCGCCGGAGAGCTGAGCGAGGATGTAGACGACGGCGTCGACTGGGTCGATCCGGCGCAGCACCGTGGCCGCCAAAGTAACGACGGGATTGAAGTGGCCACCGCTGACCTGACCGAAGGCGATGATCAGCATGAACAGCGCGAAGGCGTGGACGAGGCCGATCACGGCGAAGTCCGAGCCGGTCGTGGCCGTCGGACTGGTGGCGACGTACAGGGTCACGACGGTTCCGATCACGAAGACCAGGAGCAACGTCCCAATCAGCTCGGCGATGTAGGCGGCTAGCCCTCGGTCCTGCACTTGAAAACACCTCCTCGGTCGGTTGCGGGCGGCAGTGTAGCCACTGGGGGCTAACTGCGGCGCGGGGCGTCGTGCTGCGTCTGCAGACGCCGGCCGTCGGCGATCACCTCGAGCGCCTTCTCTCGCGACTGCCAGCCGTCGACTTGGACCTCCTTGCCCTCGAGCTGCTTGTAGACGGAGAAGAAGTGCGTGATCTCGCGCTGAAGCTGCTCGGGGATGTCCTCGAGCGTCTCGGCATGGTTCCATCCCGGATCCTGGGTCGGCACGCAAACGACCTTGTCGTCTTCGCCTTTCTCGTCTTGCATCACGAACAAGGCGATCGGCTTGACCGGGATCACACAGCCGGGGAAGGTCGGCTCGGAAACGCAGACGATCGCGTCGAGCGGATCGCCGTCGCGGCCGCGGTGGCCCAGCAGGAAGCCATAATCGCTGGGGTAGACCATCGAGGAGGAGAGGTAGCGATCTAGCACCACGCGGCCGATGCCCTCGTCGTACTCGTATTTGTTGCGACTGCCCTTGGGAATCTCGACGAGCGCGAGCAGCTCGTGGGTGACCGGGTGCTCATCGGTGAGCGGATGCTCGAACACGCGCGCAAGCGTATCGACGCCCCAGCGCCGACACGATCCCGCCACCTACTACTCTGGCTGGCGAATGACAAGGGTCGTCGCGCTGCTGGCGGCCGCCGTCTTCGCTTCGGTCCCCGTCACCGTCGGGGCCTGCGCAGAGGGCGGTGCTGAACCGGGCGCCTCTCAGGAGGCGACCCTCGTGCTGGATTACCAGCCCAACGCCGTGCACGCGGGCATCTACACCGCGCTGGCGGCGGGCGAGTTCAGCGAGCGCGGCGTCGAGCTCGAGGTCCGCGAGCCCTCCTCGTCGAGCGACGCGCCGAAGTTGCTCAGCGCCGGCAGGGCCGAGTTCGCGGTCCTCGACATCCACGACCTCGCGCTGGCGCGGGAGCGGGGCATCGACGTCGTCGGCGTGGCCGCGATCGTGCAGCGCCCGCTGGCGGCTTTGATCGCACGCGACCGCGATGCCGTGCGTTCGCCGAGCGATCTCGAAGGCGGCGACGTCGGCGTCACCGGACTTCCCTCAGACGACGCAGTGCTCGAATCGGTGCTCGAAGCCGGAGACGCCGATGTGGCGGCCGTCGATCGAGTCACGATCGGTTTCGACTCGATCGCGGCGCTTTCGGCGGGCCGGCTCGATGCAGCGACCGCGTTCTGGAACGCGGAGGGCGTGCTCCTGCGAGAGCTCGGTGTGCCGACGCGGGAGTTTCGCGTCGGCGATTTCGGCGCTCCCGACTACCCCGAGCTCGTCCTTGCCACCTCTGGCGAGACGATCGAAACCGAGCCCGAGCTGGTCGCCGACGTTGTTGCCGCGCTCGGCGTGGGCAGCCGCGAAGCCGTCGCCGATCCTGAGCGGGCGCTCTCGGCGCTGCTCGCGTCAGCCCCCGCTCTGGAGCGGGCCGAACAGCGAGCACAACTCGACGCCCTGATCGACGCCGCAGCGCTTTCAGGCGACGTCGGCCTCGATCGATCCGTGTTGAGTCGCTGGGCAGCGTGGGATCTCGAGCGAGGAATTGTCTCGAAGCCGATCGACATCGATGCGGGATTCTCGCCAGACATAGCGAAAACCCGCAATTAGCGGCTCAAGCCTCGATGCTTGGTGGCCGATGGGGTGTGGGAACGTCGGAGTCGTAACCAGTGTGAGATCGAGACTGCGAAAGATCAACGGATCTGGATCTGCCCTCACGGGCGCGCTGGGGCAGCTCGCCGCGGCGTGCACGCTGGTCTGGGTTTTCGCAATCTGGGGCGTCGATCTCGGTATCGGACTCGATACGGAGATCGTGCTCGGCGCCGCGGGCATACTCACCTCAGGTGTGATTTTGCGCCAGCAGGGTCAGCTGCGCGCATTGGCTGGAACCGACGCCCTCACAGGCCTTCACAACCACCGCAGCTTCCACGAGCAGCTCTCGACGGAGTTCAAAGTGGCGCAGAGCAGCGACGAGTCATTGGGGCTCGTCGCTCTCGACCTCGATTCCTTTCAGGCGATCAACGATGAGCATGGACACCCCTACGGCGACCAGCTCCTCAACGCCGTCGGCGCTTCGCTGCGGTCAGTCGTCCGCGACGTCGATACCGCGGCGCGGGTTGGCGACGACGAGTTCGCCTTGATCCTCCCTGGCGTCGGCCGGGAGGACGCCTATGCGGTGGCCGAGCGCGCGCGGGCCGCGATCGCCGAGATCGCGGTCGACGGCCAAGACCTCCATTGCTCGGCGGGCGTCGCCATCTACCCGCTCGACGCCGGCGATCCGCAGACACTCGTCCAGCTCAGCGATAGCGCGCTCTACTGGGCCAAGCGCGGGGGGCGCCGGCGGACTCGCCGCTACGACCCCGAGCACTCGCCCGGTGAGTGCAGCGACCGCCAGCGAGCCGAGATCGAAGAGCTGCTCAGCCTTGCCGACCCGATCGTCTCCGTCTTTCAGCCTGTCGTCAGCATCGCCAACGGTCGCCTCACGGGCTATGAGGCGCTGGCGCGCTTTCCCAGTCAGAGCGGGCGCTCACCCGACTCCTGGTTCGCCCAAGCCCACGGCTGTGGGTTGGGAGCCGAGCTTGAAGCGGCCGGGCTACGCGCCGCGCTGAGGTCAACCGGGCGACCGCTGGAAACGCATCTCGCGGTCAATGTCAGCCCCTCCGCGCTCGCCTCCGACTGTGTTCAGCGAGCCTTGGCCGGCAATCTCGACGGCCTCGTCATCGAGATCACCGAGCACGAGTTCGTCCCCGACGACGACTCGCTCGCCGCAACGATCGCCGACCTGCGCGCCCGCGGCGCCCGGATCGCGATCGACGCCGCGGGCGCCGGTCACGCCGGCCTCAAGCAGCTGATGCGGGTGCGCCCCGACATCGTCAAGCTCGACCGCGCCTTGATCTCGGGCATCCATTCCGACCAGGCTCAGACCGCGCTGGTCGAGTCGTTCGTTCGCTTTTCCCGCGACGTCGGTGCGATCGTCTGTGCCGAAGGCATCGAGACCCTGGACGAGCTCGCCGTGGTCGCCGATCTCGATGTCGAATGGGGCCAGGGATACGTCCTCGGGCGCCCGGGGCCGGCTTGGCCGGAGGTTTCGCCGGCTGCGGCCGAGGTCTGTCGCGCTTCGCTGCTGGAGGCGTTTCGCTCGATGCCGGTCGAGCATCAACCGATCAGCGCCAGCGACCGCCGCCTCGTCCACGTCAGCGCCCGGCTGGCCAGCGCGCGCACCGGGCGCGACCTCGACAACGCCCTCGCGCTGATCGCTGCCGAGCTCGGCGCCGAGAAGATCTGCGTCTCGGCCTGGCGTGCCGACGAAGAGGTGCTCGAAACGCTGGCCGAATACGGCCAGCCCACCGACCAGACGATCTTCCCAATCGCCGACTACCCGGTTTCGGCTCGCGTGCTGCGCGACCAGCATGCGGTTCAGGTCATCGTCGGCGATCCCGAGAGCGACCCCAGCGAGGTCGACCTACTGCTTTCGATGGGCGAACGCTCACTACTGATGGTCCCGGTGATTTCTCGTGGCGAGAGCCTCGGCATCATCGAGGCCTACCGCTCTGACGAGCGGTCGTGGACGCGAGCAGAGATCAACCGCGCCCGGGTGATCGCCAACCAATTCTCGTCGGTGATCTCGATCCTCTCGCCTGACCTCGCTCTCGCGCTCAGCGCTCCCGCTCAGTGAGCTCTAGAGCGAACGACGGGCGCGAAACTCACGCCTGACCGACTCCGGCCGGCCCCACATCTGCACGATCTCTGCGCGTCCTTCGTGAACGTCGCGGACGATCAGCTCACCGGCGATGTCCTGCTGATCGAGCAGCGCCAGCGTTCCCTTGACCGTCTCGGCTGCAGCCGCATGGCCGAAGCTGTGGGCGACGTTGATGCGAAAGTGCCACTCCGCCTCCGAGTACGGCTGGGCATTGATCTGGGTCATCAGCACGGCGGCATCGATGTACTGGTTCTCATCCGCAAGGCGTAGATCGCAGACGATGTCGGTCCAGTCGCTCGGCAGCGAATCGAGAACTCCCTGAAAGTCATCGGCGAGGGGCATGGCGCAAAGCGTATTGGCTGTGACCGACCCGGTCAGCGAGAGACGATCATCCGCCGGGCCAGCTGGCCGCCGATCGCGTGCGCGGTGCCGTCGACGACGATCATCAGGGCACCTCCGAACGGCTCCCTCTGGCGTACCGCGACCTCGGCTCCAGGGCGGATGTCGCGGTCGGCCAGATAGCGCAGCATCTCCGGATCGGCATCCGACACACGGGTGAAGGTCGCGCACTCCCCCGCATCGAGCTCACCGAGCGGAACGCCGTCGGCCTTTTCGAGTGCCAGCTCGCGGTCGGGGATCGGGTCGCCGTGTGGGTCGCGGCTCGGGTCACCCAGCGCCGCGGCCATTCGCTCCTCGAGCTCCTCGGAGATGTAGTGCTCGAGGACCTCGGCCTCGTCGTGGACCCGGTCCCAGGGCATCCCGAGCGCGTCGGCTAGATAGGACTCGATCAGGCGATGGTGGCGAATCACCTCGAGGGCGACCTTCTCTCCTGCCGAAGTAAGGGTGACCCCTCGATATGGCTCGTGGCGGGCCAGGCCGAGGTCGGCCAGGCGCTTGACCATGGCCGTGACCGTTCCCGGCGAGACCCCGAGGCGGTCCGCCAGCGCCGTGGTCCCCACCGGGCCGTCATCGCGTCGCTGCAGCGAGAAGATCGCCTTCGCATAGTCCTCGACGGCCTCTGTGTTTGCCGCGGCCGGGTCGCGGCGAAAGCCAGAATGGGCCAGCGTTCTCGTCATACCGAGATCAGCAGCCCGGTTAGATAGAAGGCGATGACCCCGGCGGCGATCGCGCTCGCGGTGAGCCCGTCGAGCAGGCGCCCGTCGCGGTCGCGCACCGCGGGCAGGATCTGACCGATCACCTGGACGATCGCCCCCACCCCGACGCCGCGCAGCAGCACCGAGAGCTAGGCGTTGTTGATCGAGGCGCCGATCACGGCGCCGAGGATCGCCGGCGCCCCGGCAATCACCCCGAGTGCAGCAAGCCGGCGAAGCGACGGCTTCTCCCGCGCCAGCGGCGCGACGATGGCAAAGCCTTCGGTGGTGTTGTGGATGGCAAAGCCGACGACGAGGAAGGCGCCGAGGGCGAGCTCGCCGATCGCATAGGCGGAGCCGATTGCCAGCCCCTCCCCCATATTGTGCAGCCCGATACCAAGGGCGATCATCAGCGATAGCTGGGCGCCACCGGCCTTGGCTCCGGCAGCCTCGCGGCGTGAGCTGAGCCAGCGGCCAACCGCCGTCAAGGCCAGATAGGAGAGCGCCGCGCCGAGCACGAGCAACTCGGCGCCGCCGAAGGCGCCGGCTGAGGCGCCGGCGAGGTCAAGCGCCTCCAAGGTCGCGTCGACGGCGAGAAAGGCGAGCAGGCCGACCGTCACGGCCATCAGCACACGCATCCAGCTCGGCTTGAACCGCCGCATCGCCGGCAACAGCAGCATCCCCAAGCCCACCGGGATCACGCCGACGTAGATGCCCAGCAGCGCCATCAATGCGAACAGATCGCCGTCGGACGCCGGGGTCTCGACTGCCACCGGGATCTCGTGCTCGATCACGGCTCCCGTCGAGGTGACGAGTGAGATCAGATACGGCTGGCCCTCCTGCCACGGGTACGTGAGTTCGATCGTCTCCGAGCCGAGGCGGCCGATCGCGCCCTCGGCGCCGGAGAAATCGACGTAGGCGTCGTTGACAAAGGCCTGTGCGACCGTGACGTCGTCGGGGCCGGTGTTTCGCACGGAGAGCTCGATCAGATTCGGCTCGAGCGTAGTTTGCTCGACAGCCAGTTCCTCGATCGGCGGCCCGACGCGCTCGGGGAGGCTGTCACCGCCAACCAGCGCGAGCACGAGCAGTACGGCGGCGATTACCGCTGCCGCGCCGGCCGCGAGCCCCCACGCTGGAACCCTGCCCAAGGGCCCCGCCTGTGAACGTGGGATCACTTCACCGCGAGCCTCCATCACGGCGCCTCGATCGCGCCTCGCCCCGAAAGCAAGGCAGTCAGCGCCGCGCTCATTGGCCCACCTCGAAAAAGCCCATCCAGCCCAGTTCGGCGAACTCGGTCTTGTGGGCGTGGAACATGAACGGCCCCGAATACGGGAAGCGCAGCTCGCAGATTCCGCGCTGTCCCTGACCCTGGATCACGGTGTCGGTGAACTCGGCCGGCTCGAGCCTGGTTCCGGTGGGGTAGTAGTCGAAGAAGTTCCCGTGGATGTGAAACGAGTTGATCGGGTCGTACTCGAGCGTGTTCACCAGGTAGATGCGCACGAGCTCGTCGCGCCGGACCTCGATCGGCTCGTGCATGTAATGAAACGGGATCCCGTTGACCGCGTAGAGCTGGTTGCCCTCCCCGTCGAAGGTCGTGTTGTAACCGTGCTGGACCATGACCATCTCGTCGGCTTCGGGACGCCGCTGCTTGGGATCGACGATGAACGTGCCGTACATGCCGCGAGCGATGTGCTCGGCCAGCGGCGCTGCGTGGCAGTGGTAGAGGTGCAGGCCGAAGGGCTCGGCGTTGAACTCATAGACGGTCGACTCGCCGGGCTCGATCAGTCCGGCGCCGACGCCGGGGATGCCATCGACGGCCGCCGGGTGCAGACCGTGAAAGTGGACCGTGTGCGGGTGGGCGGAGCCGTTGACGAAGCGAATCCGAAGCAGGTCGCCCTCGGTGCATCTGAGGGTTGGCCCGGGGATGCGGCCGTTGTAGGTCCACGCGGGGAAGGAGATGCCGGGAGCGATCTCGATCTCCTTGTCGCCGGCGACAAGCGTCCACTCGCGCAGCAGGCGGCCACTTGCCAGCCGGGTCGTCTTGCCGTAGTCGAAGTCGCGCAGGAGCTCGGTCGGGTTGAACCCGTTGGCGCCGTTGTCGACGGTCTCGCCGCCGCGGAAGGTCGGGCCGGCTTCGCCATGGCCGTTGGCATGCGAGGGCGCAGAGGTTGCTGCGCTCGCGCCTCGTGCCTGCGCATGCTGTTCGCTGCCGAGCGCGGCATGCAGGCCCCGGTGGGGAACGGTTTCGTGCAACAGGGCAAGCGCCGGCGCCGCGGCGACGCCGCCGGCCAGCAACCGACGGCGGCTGATGCCCTCGTGCTCAGCCTCCCCGTCGCCTGCATCGAGCTTTTTTCGCCTACCCATAAGTGAGATTTTGACAGATCAAACTTTTATCGCAACTCGCGGTGTCAAGATTGCTCTCGATGGCGCTGCAGATCCCGACCCAGATCGAGCTCGATGGCCAGTACCGGGCGCTGCGCGAGCATGCTGGCCTGCTCGAGCGCGACGAGCGGCGCTCGATCCTCGTCAGCGGCGCTGAGGCCGCCGATTTCCTCCAAGGCCAGCTGACGAACGACGTCGAGGCGCTCGAGCCGAGCCAGGGCGCCTACGCCGCCCTGCTTGATCGCAAGGGACACATGCAGGCGGACATGCGCGTCCTGTGCACCGAGCAGGGCTTCCGCATCGATACCGAGGACGTAGCCGCAGATGCGGTCGTGCGCCACCTCTCCCTGTACAAGGTCGGTCGCGATGTCAACGTCGAGGAGGTCACCGACTCAGAGTCGATCTTGTCCCTGATCGGCCCCGCCGCAGTCGAGATCGCGCTCTCGGGCCCGCTGGCGCCCGAGCATGCCCAAGGTGAAGGTCAGCTCGACGGCGCGTCCTTCATCGCCGTCGCCACCGAGGACGGAATCGACCTCATCGTTGCCGGCGCCGATGCCGCGGCCCTGAGCGCCGCCCTGCTGGCACGCGGTGCCGAGGCGGTCAGCGAGGAGGCCGCTGAGATCGTCCGCGTCGAAGCGGGCCGACCGCGGTTCGGCCGCGAGATGACGGCCGCCACGATCCCCCAGGAAGCGGGTATCAACGACCGCGCGGTCAGCTTCACCAAGGGCTGTTACATCGGGCAGGAGACGGTCGCGAGGCTGCACCACAGGGGCAAGCCCAACCGCCATCTGCGCGGACTGCGCCTCTCGGGCCCCGCTCGGGACGGCGATCCGGTGCGCCTCGGCGAGCGTGACCTCGGCCTCGTCGGCAGCGCCGTGGTCTCCCCCGCACACGGTCCGATCGCACTGGCGATCCTGCGCCGAGAGGCCGAGCCCGGCGCGGTCGTCAGCGTTGACGACACGACGAGCGCCGAAGTCGTCGAGCTCCCGTTCTGATCAGCGCCGACCAGGCGCTTGACCCATCGGCGCTCACACGTCGACCGTTCGGTTAGGGTGCGCGGAGCATGAGCGTGAGCAGCAGGCTCATCTTGCCTCTTGGGGCCCTTGCGGCGGCGCTGTCGCTTGCATCCTGCGGCGAGGATGATTTCGCCAATGAACCGCGCCCGGCGGCGCCGGTCCAACTCACCGCGCGCATCGGCGACGACGACGTCACCGTGAGCCCGCAGGCGGTCGGGGCCGGAATCGTCTCGATCACGATCTCCAACCAGTCCAAGGAACCAGCGTCGCTCGTGCTCGAGGGCCCGACCGACGAGTCGAGCGAGGAGATCGCTCCCAACAACGTCGCCACGATCAAGATCTCGCTCGATGAAGGCGACTACACGGCCACCGCCGGTGAGGGCAACGAGCAGCGCGAGGATGTGCTCCGCGTCGGTACCGAGCGCGCCAGTTCCTCGAACGAGCTGCTGCTGCCCTAGCCGCAGCGCCTACGGTCAGCTGTCGTCGACTTCTGCGACCAGCGAATCGATCAGCGCCAGCTTGGCCTCGACCGCCGCGACCATGCCGTTGAGGCCGTCTCGAGCGCGATCTGACTGGGTCTTGATCCCGGTCAGCGCCGAGCGAACTGCCTGCGCCTGCTTCAGCGCCGTCACGGCCTCTTGCGCGGCGTCGCGCACGGCCGGTGCGTCAACGGTGAGATCGAGGTCGCGTGCCATCGCCACCCGCGCCGCAGCCAGCCGATAGGCGACGCCAAGCGAGAGGCCGGTTGGATCGTCGCGATCGACCGCGACGATCATCTTGTTGCCCTCGTACTCGCTCAGCTGCTCGCGCCCCGCAGGGACGTTCTCATCGCCGGCGACCACGAGCACCGCGAACGAGGCGGCGCGCGCTTCCATGCAGCCGTTGAGCTGCGCCCACGCTTTGCTCTTCGAAAGCTGGTTGTCCTTGGCCTCGAAGACGATTCGGCCTTGGGCGACGCCATCGCAGGCGCCGATCTCGACCAGTGTGTCGCCCTTCTTGCCTCCGCCTTCTGCCTGCTCGGTCCCGATGTGCGAGGCGAGATCGCCGCGGGCGGCGGCGATCGCCTCGATCGCATCGTGGACACGCTCCTCGAACGTGAATCCCTTGCGGGTCCCCGCCGCCTCGGCCTCAGCCAGCTCGAGCTCGTACTCACCCTTGTCGAGCAGGCGCGCAACGTGCTCCTTGAGCTCGGAGACCTGACCCTGCATCGCGCGCGACTGCGTCGAATGGGATTCGCGCAGCTTCTCGACCTCGGCGCGGTGGCGCTCCTCGGTCGCGACGATCTTCTCGCCGATTCGAATCTGCATCGCGTTGAGCGGGTTGGAGGCGTCCTCTGCCGTCAGCGCGGCGAGCAGCTGCTCTCGCTGCTGGCGCGACTCCGCGGTGACGATCTCCTTGATCTGAGCTTGGACCGAGTCGTTTCGCTCCGCACCGAAAGCAATGGCGATCCGCTCCGTCAACGCCTCGGCGCCCTCTTCGAGCGTGCCGCCCAGCTTGCGATCGAGCTCACCCAGGCCCTCGCCGAGCTCGCGGCGCACGTAGTCGACGTTTGCGGCCGTGCCTTCGCTGTCGAGCACCCGGGTTCCGATCTCGATCGCCTTGGCCACGGTCTCGGCAGGCGCGCGCCCGTCGGCGGCCTGCTCACGCACGACGCGGGCCGATCCTGCGTCGGCAACTGTCAGCCGCTCGATCACGAGGCGGTCGCCAATCGCTCTCACGGACCCGTCCGGGTCGGCGATCTCGTCGAAGGGCAGCTGTGGTCTCTCTGATGCTTCCATTGGAACTTGCGAAGGTAGTCGCGCGCCCGGACGAAAACCGGACGCTGCAATGAACCCCCCAGCCCCCCAGCCCCCCCACCCCGACACGACGCTCGAACCCGCCACCCTCGGCGAGGAGCTGATCGAGGCCGAGACGCCGACGGTCCATTCGACGCGCACCGACGCCCAGCGCCTCGAGCTGATCGAGGGAGAGCTCAGAGCCGGCTTCGAAGCGATGCGCGAGGTCGGACCAGCGGTCTGCGTGTTCGGCTCGGCTCGCACGCAGCCCGGCGACGAGGAGTACGAGCACGCCCGCGCCGTCGCCCGAGGAATCGGCGAGGCGGGCTTCGCCGTGATCACCGGTGGTGGGCCGGGCACGATGGAGGCGGCCAACCGAGGTGCCCGCGACGCGGGCGTGGTCTCGGTCGGGCTCAACATCGTGCTGCCGTTCGAACAGGGGATGAACCCCTACGTCGACGTCGGCCTCAGCTTCGACTACTTCTTCAATCGCAAGCTGATGTTCGTGCGCTACTCGCGCTCGTTCGTCGTCTTTCCGGGGGGTTTCGGCACGCTCGACGAGCTGTTCGAGGTGCTGACGCTGACCCAGACCGGCGAGAGCGTGCGTCATCCGGTGGTCCTGGTCGGCGACGAGTACTGGTCGGGCCTGCTGGCCTGGATGCACGAGCACCTGCTCGCACCTGGGCGAATCTCGCCCGGCGACCTCGACCTCGCTCAATCAGCGAGCGAGACGGCCGAGATCGTCGCCATTGCCTGCGCCGGCACCGAGCTCGCCGGATAGCGCCCGCGGATCGCGTCGACGAAAGCAGCCATGCGCTCGGCCAGCGCCGGGCTGTGGATCTCAAGCACGCTCTCGGCGTTCATCTCGCCCGAGCGTGAGAGATTGAACGAGCCGATGAAGACGGTTTCGTCGGCGACCGTGACCTTGGCGTGCATGAAGTCGTGAGTGGTTCCGGGGCTCCACGGCGTCGAGCTCTTGCCCGAGAATTCGAGCTTGCTCAACGTCGTGGCCAAGAGCGGGATCTTCCACTCGGAGGTGCCGTTGGTCGCCCATTGGCCGAAGACGGCGTCGCTCTGCGGTTCATCGATGACGCCGGCAATGTCGACGCCACCGCGCGCGCCGAGCTCGGCCAGCGTCGCGAGGATCGGCGCCGACGTGATCACCGGTGAGGCGATGCGAACGCGCCGGCTTGCGGTCGCGATCGCGGCGGCGATCCGCTCTGAGAGCGCAGCGCCGTGGCCCGGCGTGAACCAAGCCTGTGCCCAGGTGCCCGCCTCGAGCTCGACGCGGACGGGGTCGACCCGGCCGCTGCGTTCGACGTCGCGGTGCTGCCAGAGCTCGTCGAAGTTGGCGCCGTATGCCTCGGCGATGCCGTCGCTGCGAAGCTCGACCAGCACGTTCTCCTGGCGTGTCCACGAGTCGACGGTCCAGTTGGCCGAGCCCATCCACACCGCCTCGCGATCGCGCACGACGTACTTGTGGTGCATTAGGTCGGGGATGCCGGGCACGGGCATGGCCTCGATCGGCAGCTCGGCGAGAATCTCGGGTTGTGTCTGCGGGGGCGGGTGCAGCGCCGCGGGACGACCCGAGTCGACGTTGTAGAGCAGGCGCACCTCGACTCCACGCTCGGCGGCGGCGCGAAAGGCGTCGGCGACGATCTCGCCCGGTCGGCCGGGCAGGCGGATGTCGTAGAGCGCCAGCTCCAGTGTGCTGCGCGCCTCCTGCATGAAGGCGGCGGCGCGTTCGGCCGTCTGCTCGGCGGGCTGGCCGCCGTCGGTGAGCTCGAATACCTCCACCACGGTCTATTGTGATCGCTGGCCACTCCGGGGCGATGAGCGCCGACGGTCGTTTAGCATCCGCCGTCGTCGAACCGACCGATCAGAGAGGGAGTGAAGGCAGTTGGCAGTAGACCTATCCGAAGTTTCCAAGCTCGACGTGGAGCCGGGCACCCTGCCCGAGACGATGGCCGCCTGGGTGATTCGCCAGGAGCGCGAGGGCGAGCCCAAGGATGCCTTCCAGCTCGAGCAGGTCGACGTGCCCGAGCCTGGCGCGTTCGAGGTGATCGTCCGCGTGATGGCGGCCGGCGTCAACTTCAACAACGTCTGGGCTGCGCTTGGCAAGCCGGTTTCGGTCTTCGGTTACGGCGACCATCCCGAGTACGGCCATCACATCGGCGGCTCCGACGGCTCTGGAATCGTGTGGAAGGTCGGCGAGGGTGTGACCAAGTGGAAGCCCGGCGATGAGGTCGTGCTCCACTGCAACCAGGCTTCATATGAGGACGTCGAGGTCCATGGCCTCGACCCGCTGGCCGCGCCGAGCCAGAAGATCTGGGGCTATGAGACCACCTGGGGATCGTTCGCGCAGTTCACCAAAGTGCAGGCGCAGCAACTGCTGCCGAAGCCGCGAAACCTCTCCTGGGTCGACTCGTCGGCCTTCG
>JBKJXG010000198.1:0-3221 GCA_046716525.1 Solirubrobacterales bacterium | reverse complement strand
CTCACGTTCTTCTTACCGGCGGTCGTGTATCTCGCGGACGCCGTCGGAACTCAGACTGAAGCGATCCTCATCCGGGGCCTCTGCGTTGGGATCGAGATGCGCAAAGTGTTTCGAAGGGAGTTGGCCTCGGGCGTCGTCATCGGGGCGGTGATCGGCATCGCCTTTCTCCCCTTTGCTCTGCTCGGCTGGGGCAATGAGCAGGTCGCGGTAGCTGTTGCCCTGGCCTTGTTTTCTGCCTGCACCATTGCGACCCTGGTTGCGATGACGCTACCGGTCATCTTCCAGCGCTTCGGTGTCGACCCTGCCTTCGGCTCGGGCCCACTCGCAACGGTGATTCAGGACTTGCTTTCGATCGTCGTCTACCTGGCGATTGCGGCGCCGATCGCCACCTGAGCACGAATTGAGATCGCTGCCCCTTCCGCTTGCCCACGAAACCTGGTTCCTGGACAACGCCGGCGACTATGACTGGTCGTTCTTAGGCGAAGGCACAACGCTTGCGCTGCTCAGCGCCGCGGTTCTCGTGACCCTGATCGTTCGGCTGATCAACCGCTACCGAGACGGGTTCGACGTTGGCTGGCTTGCGGCGATGGCGCCGTACATCCCGTTCGCGATTCGTCTGCACCTCGCCGTCTCGCTGATCGGCTTGCTCTCCCTCGGCTTCTTTCTCTCACCGGCGATGGACCTGGACACCAACGCCGCCGGCGTCTCACTGGGCGTTGTGATGGCACTCGTCGCGATAGCAATGGCCACCGGTTACCGCGCTCGCCAAGCCGCCTGGCTGCTGATCGCCGCAGGTCCACTCGGCATGCTCGAGTTCGGAGTCGACCCCGTGCTGCAGCGCATCGACCTGCTCGGCTTAGCGGCCTTCATCGTGGTTGCCGGTCCCGGGCGGTGGTCGGCGGACTTCGAGCGCGGCGCCGTCGCCGACCGATTCAGAGCCGATGCAACGCTCGATCCTCACAACCTGGAGGCGATGGCTCGTGCCATCTTTGCCCTACGTGTCGCCGCCGGGTCGGCGTTGATCTTCGTCGCGCTCTACGAGAAGCTGATCAATCCGCAACTAGCGCTCGACTTCCTCGCTGAGCACCCCAACCTTCAAGTCGCGCATCAGCTCGACTTACCGCTCTCGGACCTGGAGTTCGTGCGGCTCGCGGGATCAATCGAAGTTCTATTCGGCCTGCTGCTGATCTCGGGCGCCCTGCCGCAGGCGATCGTCCTGATCGCCGGAGTTCCCTTCAACGCCACCCTGTGGTTCTTTGGCATCAACGAGCTCGTTGGTCATCTACCGATCTACGGCGCGATGCTGGCGATCATCGTCTTTGGCTCGCATCCGCAGCTGCGCTCAACTGCGTACGGGTGGGGCCGTCCTGCCGCGCGAAGGGCAGTCGGCCATGAGGACCGCCAAGCTCCGCCTGCCTAGCGTGGGCGGCCCCAGGGGCCGTTCGCCGTGCGGCCGTGCTGACCCCTCGGGGGCTGCCTCGCGTCCGCGCTCGCACGCTGCTCTCGAGCGTCCGGCCCGGACAGTGTCGCTCAGGACTTACTCGGGTCCGGTCCGGCTCTGAAGCGCCTCGACGATCCACTCCTGTGGCGGTAAGCCGGACGTGTTCTTGTTCGAGCGATAGAGCCGGCACTTGAGCCCAAAGTCGCTGCGCTCACGCGCGCCGGGATCAACGTCCTCGCCATCGACCCGCACCGTCGGCGAACCGAGAAACCGCTCCCTCTCCGCCGCCTCCACAGTCTCGATCCGGCGCAGCTCGATCTTGTCCTCAACGCCTGCGCGTTCAAGTAGCTCCCGCAGCTTCGGGAGCAACGCCTCATAGCTCGGGCAGCCGTCGAAGTAGAGCAGCTCGACCCTCATGTCAGCTCGCCGGCATCATTAACTGGCGTAGCGATCAATCAAGTCCCCCAGCTGCGACTCCGCTGGGAAACGGCAGCGGGAGATCGGCCAAGAAAGTCTCCGCACCGTCGTCTGAGTCCTGCGAGTCGACGCCGATGAAGGCCACATCTGCGCCGCGGTCGATCGCCTGAGACAACGACGTCTTGTGTCACGCGCGATCCCGGCCAACGTTCGACCATCGGCATCTGGAAACGCATCGGCGGACGGCGGCCCGCTCGCGACCACGTCGACTTCAGTTCCAGCGTCCGATCCGCATCCAGTCGCGACCGCTGCGCTCGCGCCCATCGCAAGAGCGGCGATTGCACTACGGCGAAACACGCTCTCTCCAGGTGGCGCCGCCGTCGCTTGACGCCAGGATCGTGGCGTTTGAAAGCGCGGCGAACAGCTCCCGGCTGCCGGAAGCCGTCAGCGCCGACGGTGACGGCGCCTCGGCTACCTGTGACCACAGGCGACGTAGAAGTTGTCCAATTGACGAGGCTCAGACGTGACAGCCCCCGTGCCTGTACCTATCACGCGGGTGAGCGGGGGCCTGCGCGGATAGCCGCTCCTTCGTTTTGGTCGCCTGAGGCTAAAGAACCGTGGTCGCAAGGGTCTCCTGCGCGCGGTGACGTCGAGCGCGCTCGGCTGCACGCGGGGTGATCAGCACCGGACAGGCCGCGCCGCGGATCACCTTGCTCGCCACGCCGCCGAGAAAGACCCGCCGAAGCGGTCCGTAGCCGCGCGAGCCGAGGACCAGGAGGTTGAGGTGGGAGCTCTGCTCGCAGAGCACCTGGGCGGGATCTCCCTCTTCGAAAACCTCGGTGACCTCGATCGAGGGCACCGACGTCGCCTTTGCCCGCTCGAGCTCCCCGGCGAGATGGTCGCGCGCAAACCGCGCGTATGCGGGGGAGGTGTTCGAGATCCGGCCGGCGGTTAGCTCCTGGAGAAGCGGAGCGACCGCGATCAGCCTGATCGACCCGCCGGAGGCGGTCGCAATCCCGTTTGCAAGCCGCAGCGCTGCCTTGGACTCCTCCTCGGCGTCGACGCCGACCCCGATCCGCTTTAGCTCAGGTGCCTCATGCTCTGCGTATCCGTTCGGAGCGATCGCAATCGGGCACGGCGCACCGGCGAGCAGGCGCTCACCGACGCTGCCGGGCACCACTCTTCCGATTTCCCCTCTGTGTGTGGAGCCGACGATTATGACGTCGGCGGATACATTCGAGGCGATCAGCTCGAGAAATTCAGGCACCGAGCCCGAGATCGCATTGCCCTGGAACTCGTGGCCGTCGAGATGCTTCGCCGCTAATTCAAGTGTCTCCTCCAGATACGCCGCGCGCTCCTCGGC
>JBKJXG010000197.1:0-5731 GCA_046716525.1 Solirubrobacterales bacterium | reverse complement strand
TCGTCCTTGACGACCGGGTCGAGCCAGAGACCGTAGCCATCGGTGTCGCCGTGGTCGAAGCTGGCCTGCAAGCCGACGCCGGGGCGCTTGCCACCACGACCGCCGCGTCGCCGCCGCCGCCGCTTTCGCGGCTCGCCATCGCGCTTGGCTTGGCCGGATTCGTCCTCGGCGCCTGACTCGTCTGACTCGTCCTCGGCCTCCTCGTCCTCCTCGGCCCCCTCCTCGTCTTCGTCTTCGTCTTCCTCGTCTTCTGCTTCGTCGGCCGACTCGGCGGCGAGCTCCTCCTCGCGCGCGGCGGCCTCGATCTCGGCCTCGATCTCGTCGCGAAGGTCGGCCTCGCCCGAGTCCTCGTCGTCGGCACTGAGCTCGTGACGGCGCCGAAACTCGCGTAGTTCGGTCGTCGAGACCTCGAGCTGGTGAGCGATCCAGGCATCGGTGCGTCCCTGGCGAACCCAGGCACGGATCTGGTTGAGCTGTGAGCGAAGAGGCTTGGCCATCGAGCCGGAAGTGGTGGTGTTCCGGAGCGGGCGATACTAGATGACTGATTCCACGGCCGCTGATGCGAAGCTGGCCGCTGTACCGCCGCGCCGGGCAACCGGATACGCTGCGATTTCCGAAAACCGATGGGTGAGGGCCCGCGGGGGGGGTGGCACTCGGCCGCAGCTCGTAAGGAGGCGGGATGCTGGTCCTGACACGGAAGATCAACCAGAGCATCATGATTGGAGACGAAGTCGAGATCTCCGTATTGGCGGTATCACGGGACAAGGTCCGGCTCGGAATCAGCGCGCCACGCGACGTCCCGGTCTTTCGCAAGGAGGTCTATCTCTCGATCAAGGACGAGCGAGACGACGTTGCGGGCGACACGGCCGATGAGGATGACGCCCGCGCGGATGAGCTCGCCAAGAGCGAGTGAATCCTCATAGTTCGCTAAGCGAACGCTTGTACGCAGGCGATGACTGATATTCTCGTCGACGTGGCGTCCAGCGATCTGCGCATGCATGAGACCCTCGACAGCTTCGAGGTTGCGTTCGAACACGAGGCCGCGCTCGAGCGCAGCCGCCGTGCCCAGCTGCGCCAGCGGGCCGTCGATCGCTCTCAGGCCCGCCGCATCCATACGACCCAAAAGCGCGGAAACGTCAGCTTCGGGGTGCTCTTGGTCGCGCTCGCGTTCACGGTCATCGTCGTCACCGTGATCATGTTCGAGACGCTCGCCTGGTTGATGGCCTAGCGCTCGCCGCCGCCACTGTCCTCACGCTTACCCAGCCTCGCCTCCGTAGCCCTGCTCGTGGTGCTCATCGTTGTCCTGGCGACGAGCGGTTCCGACGACGGCTCAGGCATTTCGGGCGGCGAGCAGTCGGACGCCGAGGTGACTCCGTCGGGGGGAGCCTCAGTGCCGATCGTCAGGGTCGTCGACGGCGACACCGCCACAGCGCTGGTCGACGGACACGAGGAAAGCGTGCGCTACATCGGCATCGACACTCCGGAGGTCGATCCCAGCATCGGCGTCGAGTGCTTTGGTGCCCAGGCCAGCGCCCGCAACAAGCAGCTCGTCGAAGATGAGACGGTGCGCCTCGCCTACGACGCCGAGCGCCGCGACCGCTACGGCCGCCTGCTCGCCTACGTCTACGTCGGCGAGACCTTCGTCAACGCCGAGCTCGTCCGCGGCGGCTTTGCGACGACGCTCGAGATCGCACCCAACGACAGCAACGCCGGCCTCTTCGACCGCTTGCAGCAGGACGCTGCGAATGCGGGGCGGGGGTTGTGGGGGGAGTGCTGAGGGAGGCGGCTGATCCGCTGCGAATGCGGGGCGGGATAGGCCGGGTTCGTCAGTGAGTGAGGGAGGTTTCACCGATTGATGGATTTTGGGGCGTATAGGCCCCTCAATCCATCAATCGCCGGAGTCCGAGCCCTCAACTCCGCAACGTCCACCCCTCACCAGCAGGGACGCCGCTCCGCGTCGCAACTCGCCCTCAGGCTTCGCGATTCCCGACTGCGGCCCTACGGAACCCGCCGCACCGACGAGAGCAGAACTTCCTTGATCTGCGCCACGATCTCCAGCGCTTCGGACCACTCGCGCTGCCACACGTTGCGGCCGTAGATCACGCCTGAGCCGCCGGCCTCCATGATCGAGCGCGTCTGCTCGAGCAGGGCGTCGTCGTCGACCCGCGAGCCGCCCGAGAGCACGACCAGCGAACGTCCCGCCGACTCGACGACCTGGCGCACCATCTCCTCGTGGGAGACGTCGATGTCGTTGTACGGGGCCGGCGAGTCCTTGTCCTTGTCGGGATCGGGCTTGGGCATGTTGAGCTTGACCACGTCGGCGCCCATCTCCATCGCCAGGCGGGCGGCGTAATCGATCGCATAGAAGCTGTCCTGACCGCCCTTGGCCTTGACCGCCGAGCCCCGCGGATAGGCCCAGACCACCAGCGGCATGCCGAAGCGGTCGCAGTCCTGGCGCACGCTCTTCAGCTGCAGCAAGTCCTGGTCCTGTCGCGGTGAGCCGACATAGAGCGTGTAGCCGACCGCGTCTGCGCCGAGGCGCACAGCGTCTTCGACCGAGGCGTTGAGGGTCGAGAACGCCTCATCCGAGGGAGGCAGATCGGTCTTGCCGTTGACCTTGAGCAGCAGCGGCACGCGTCCGGCGTAGTCGGGGTAGTACTTCTCGGCCATGCCGATCTGGCAGGCGAGCGCCGAGTAACCGGCCTCGGCGGCGAGCTTGAACTGATACTCCGGGTCCTTCGAGGCGGGATTGGGAAAGAAGTCGCGCGGCCCGTGCTCGATGCCCTGGTCGATCGGCAGCAGGAGCAGGGTTCCGTCGCCGGGGCCGAACTCGAACAGCAGCCGGTGCAGGCGAGCCCGCTTGCCAGGCGCGAGCGTGGCGAGGAGGGACTTCTGCTCGGTTGCGGTGGTGACTTCCATACCTTCCTTAGGGTCGCTTCGCGGGCGCGGCTGAGTATAGGCTGGGTTTCGAGTGCTCGACCACAAGTTCACCGGGCCGCCGTTCACGGTCGGCGTCGAGGAAGAATTGATGATCCTCGACCCCGACGGATGGGATGTCGCGCAGGCGATCGAGCCGCTGCTGGAGGTCGTCCCAAAGGAGTTCTCAGGGCAGGTGAAGCCCGAGCTGATGAAGTCCGTGCTCGAGATCGCGACCAAGCCGTGCAACTCGGTGGGCGAGGCCGGCGACGAGTTGCGCCGCCTGCGAACGATGGTGATCGAGGCCACGGGCAAGCTTGGCCTGACGATCGGCGCCTCGGCCACGCACCCCTTCGCCCGCCCCGCCGACCAGGAGATCGTCGACAGCCCGCGCTACCGCGAGCTGGTCGAGGAGCTCGGGATCATCGCCTGCAACGAGCTCATCTTCGGGACACACGTGCACGTCGCCATCGACGGGCCCGACAAGGCGATATACGTCGCCGACGGCATCCGCCGCTACCTGCCGCTGCTCCTGGCGCTGTCGACCAACTCCCCTTTCTGGATCGGCGAGCGCACCGGCCTGATGTCCTCGCGGGTGCCGATCTTCCGCTCCTTTCCGCGCGAGGGAATCCCGCCCCACTACGGCACCTGGGAGATCTTCTCTCACCGCGTCGAGCAGATGATGCGCGCCGGCGCGATCGAGGACTACACGTTTCTGTGGTGGGACGTGCGTCCGCACCCCAACTTCGGCACCGTCGAGACGCGAATCTTCGATCAGCAGACGCGCGTCGAGCACACGATCTCGCTCGCCGCGCTGGTCGCCAGCCTCGCCCACCTGCTGTGTTCGCTCTACGACGACGACGAGCCCCTGGTGGAGTACCCGACCGAGCTCGTCGACGACAACAAGATTCGCGCGGCGCGCTGGGGCACCGACGGGCGCCTGATCGACTTTCGCGCCGGGGCGCAGGTGGCGACGCCGCAGATGGCGCGCGAGCTGATCGTCCGTCTCGCAGACCACGCCGATCAGCTCGGCTGCCGCGACGAGCTCGAGGGCATCGAGGACCTGCTTTCGAACGGCACCGGCGCGCATCGCCAGCTCGCGACCTATGAGCGAAACGACGACCTGCGCGAGCTCGTCGCCGAGATCGCCCGGTGCAGCCGTCCCGACGACTGATCGCCCCTACCGAGATAGGTTCTAAGCTCGAAGGCGTGGCTGATGCAGGTCCCGAGCTTTCCGTCATCTGCAAGAGCTGCGGCTCGGAGGTGAGCCCGTACGTGACCGAGTGCCCGTATTGCGGCACGCGGCTGCGAAAGCGGGCGCCGAAGCTGGAACGCGTCGGCGACGAGGTTCGGGTGCAGGAGGACCGCGGCGATCGCCGCCGCCGCAAAGCGGCCGAGCGCCGCAAGCGGCTGGCTGGCCGCGCCCCCACCCAAGACCTCGCCTCGCGCCCGGTGATCACGGCGCTGGCGATCGCGGTGCCCGCGGTGGTGTTGGTGGTCGAGCGTGCGACCAACCTCAGCGTGATCGACCTCGGCGCCATCGTCGGGCCGGTCGGCGACGAGTGGTGGCGCTATTTCGCGGCGTCATTCGTCTACGACGATGTCGGCTATCTGTTCGCCTGCGGCCTCGCAATCGCGATCTTCGGCGTGCCGATCGAACGACGCATCGGCCTCGTCGCGACGCTGCTTTTGATCCTGGGCTGCGGTGCGCTCGGCATGCTCGCCGCCGAGGGGCTCGATTCTGCCTTCGGGGACGGCTTCGTCGTCGCCGCGGGCGGCAACGCGATCGCGCTCGGCCTGCTCGCCTGCTGGCTCGTCCTTCGCGACGCGGAGTGCCGCGCAGACCCGACCGAGGAGTACGACCGCATCGCCGTGGCCGTCGCCGCTGCGGTCCTCTTGTGCTTGCCGCTGGTCGAGGACTACGCCGCGGTCTGGGCCGGATTGGCGGGCGCTTTCGTCGGCGCGGCCTGCGGCCTCATCGCCGCGCTCGGCGGCCGCACAGCGTCTCGACAATGACGAGATCCAGGCGTCGCCAGTCAAGGACGCAGGGAGCTCGCATAGCAGCGCTATGGGGGCGACCGAGGACGCCGAATGGCGGCGAGCTGGATCCGTCATGAGCAAGTTCACCGTGCTGACTGACGAGCTGCACGACTACATGGTCGCCCACGGCGCCCGCCAGGACTAGGTCTTGCGTCAGATCCAAGACGAAACGGCGGCTATGGGCGAGATCGCGATCATGCAGATCGCAGCCGACCAGGGGGCCTTCTTGACCCTGCTGTGCCGGATACTCGGCGCCGCCGAGGCGCTCGAGCTCGGTACCTTCACCGGCTACTCGGCGATCTGCATCGCCCGCGGACTCGCCCCGGGGGGCCGCTTGATCGCCTGCGAGCTCTCCGAGGAGTTCGCCGCGACGGCGGCGACGAACTTCGAGCGCGCGGGCGTCGCCGAGCGCGTGGAGATTCGCATCGGGCCGGCGCTCGAGACCTTGCGCTCGATGCCCGAACGCGAGGTTGTCGATTTCAGCTTCATCGACGCCGACAAGCAGGGCTATTCCGCCTATTACGAAGAGGTGCTTGCCCGCACCCGGGCGGGCGGCTTGGTCGCGGTCGACAACGTGCTCGCCAACGGCTTCGTCGTCGGTGGCGACGGCGATGGGGAAGCGAGCGAGCAGATCAAAGCGATTCGCCGGTTGAACGAGACCATGCGTGACGACGACCGCGTCGATGTCGCGATGGTCGGTATCGCCGACGGCCTCTTTCTCGCCCGCAAGCGCTGACGGCGTGGACGCGACGAACCTGAGCATGAATCGCGACCG
>JBKJXG010000196.1:0-2660 GCA_046716525.1 Solirubrobacterales bacterium | reverse complement strand
GGCAACAACGACACGCCGTTCGTGAAGCCCAACCTGCACATCGTCGTCGTCGACCCCCACAGGGCCGGCCACGAGCTTCGGTACCACCCCGGTGAGACAAACCTTCGGATGGCGCACGTCTGCGTCGTGAACAAGGTCGACAGCGCCGACCAGGCGGGCATCGACGCTGTCCTCGATTCCATCCGCACGCACAATCCCGAGGCGGGGATCGTCATGGCCGCGTCGCCCTTCCACGTCGAGGGCGACGTGTCCGAGATCAAGGGCAAGCGGGTGCTCGCGATCGAGGACGGACCGACGCTGACCCACGGCGAGATGGCCTACGGCGCCGCAGTGCTCGCTGCGAAGACGAACGGCGCGGCCGAGCTCGTCGATCCCAAGCCGCACGCCGTCGGGTCGATCGCGAAGACGTTCGAGGAGTACCCACACGTCGGCGCGCTACTCCCTGCGATGGGCTACGGGCGCAAGCAGATGGAAGATCTCGCAGAGACGATCAAGCGCTCCGAGCCCGACCTCGTCCTCATCGGGACGCCGATCGACCTTCGCAAGCTGATCGACTTCGGCGTCCCTGCGCTCCGCGTGACCTATCGCCTCGAGGAGATCGGCGAGCCGACGCTGGCCGACGTGCTCGACGAGTACGGCCTGATCGGCGAGCGCGCCGCACTCGTGTGAGCCTCGTTGTTGCGCTCGGCGGTAACGCGCTCGGGCGTGGGACGGCCGCCGAGCAGCTGACGGCACTGCGGGAGGCATGCGCGGCGATCGCGCCGCTCGTCCGCGAGGGCGAGGTCGTCGTCACACACGGGAACGGCCCCCAGGTCGGCAACGAGCTCCTGCGTCAGGAGCGGGCAGCCGACGAGGTGCCGCCCCTGCCACTCTTTCTCGCGGTCGCGCAGACCCAGGCCGAGATCGGCGCGATGCTCGAGACCGAGCTGGCCGCGGCGTCCGGCCGCCAGGTTGCGTGCCTCTTGACCCACGTCCATGTCGATCCGGACGACTCGGCGTTCGCGAGCCCGTCGAAACCGATCGGCCCGTTCTACAGCGCCGAGGAAGCTCCCGGGCTCGAACGGCAGCGAGGTTGGCAGCTGGTCGAGGACGCGGGTCGGGGTTTCCGGCGGGTCGTCCCGTCGCCGGAGCCGCTGGAGATCGGCGAGCTCTATGCGATCCGGGCGCTGCTCGCCAGCGGCGCCGTGACGATCGCCTGCGGCGGAGGCGGAATCCCGGTCGTGAGCAAAGAGGGCCGCCTGAAGGGCGTCGATGCAGTGATCGACAAGGACCGCGCGTCCGCGCTCCTGGCGGCGCGGCTCAGTGCGCAGCGGCTCGTGATCCTGACCGAGGTGCCTGCCGTCTACAGGCGATTCCGGAAATCGAACCAGGAGGAGATCCGTGAGCTCTCCACCGCCGAGGCCGAATCGCTCCTACCAGAGCTCGCCGAAGGCTCGATGCGTCCCAAGCTCGAGGCCGCAGTCGCCTTCGCCCGAGCGGGCGGGGAAACACTGATCACGTCGTTCGAAGCACTCGCCGACGCGCTCGACGGCCGCGGCGGCACGCGCATCTCGGGCTGACCGAACCAAGCTCGCGCCTCGAGCGAATCAGCGGCGACCCCAACATGGAAGGAGCCGCAAGCATGCGTACTTTCGCAGTCGTCTTGCTGGTAGGGACAGCCGCAATCCTGCTCGCCGCGCTCACGCGCGGTGCCGAGCCCGAGGCCGCCAAGGGCTCGAGCCACCGGGAAGCACCTCTCATTTCTGAGGACCCCGTCGCGGACAACACCGACGTCTACGCGTTCCGGAGCCCGGACTCGCCGAACACGGTCACCATCATGGCGAACTACATCCCACTCGAGGAGCCGGCCGGTGGACCGAACTTCCACGCCTTCGGTGAGGACGTGGTGTACTCGATCGCGATCGACAACACGGCCGACGGCGATGAGGACATCGTCTACGAGTTCCGTTTCCGCACCGAGACCCGAAACGGCGACACGTTTCTCTACATCACCGGGCCGATCAACACGCTCTCGGACCCGAACTGGAACCGGCCACAGTTCTACAGCCTGACCCGGTTCGATCGGAATCGGAGAAAGAACCTGGGCCAGAACCTGCCGACGCCGCCCGTGAACATCGGCCCGCGGTCGACACCGACCTACACATCGCTGATGGCGGCAGCCGTGCAGGACATCCCGCGCGGCGGCGGCAAGGTCTTCGCGGGTCAGATCGACGATCCATTCTTCGTCGATCTCGGCTCGATCTTCGACCTCGCCGGGCTGCGACCGTTCAACACGTTCCACGCCATTCCGCTCCCGACAGAGGTCGGCGTGGACGGAGTGGGCGGTTTCAACACGCACATGATCGCCATCCAGGTCCCGATCGAGCAGCTGACCCGCGACGGCGAGATTCACGGAGCCGGCGACCCGGAGGCGGTGCTCGGCATCTACGCGAGCGCAAGCCGCCCCCAGGTGCGCATCCTGCGGGAGAACGGCCGTGTCAGGCACAGCGGTCGCGAGGTCCAGGTCTCACGCCTCGCGAACCCGCTGGTGAACGAGGTCGTGATCCCGCTCGACCGCAAGGACCGTTGGAACTCGGAGGACCCTGACGACGAGGAGGCCTTCGTCGAGGAGTACAGCGAGCCAGAGGTGACGCGGCTCGAGAACGCGCTCTACCCGGTGC
>JBKJXG010000195.1:0-4655 GCA_046716525.1 Solirubrobacterales bacterium | reverse complement strand
ATCCCCAGTACTGGCCCGCCGCCGGCCGCGAACCGGCGCACAGCTTCCATCGCGGGCGAGAAGCGCGCGATCGCTCCCGCGCGCAGATAGTCGCCATAGGAGAAGCCGCCGGGGATGACGACGGCGTCGATACCGGCGAGGTCGGTCGTGTCGTGCCAGACCAGGCGGGCTTCGCCGACCCGCTTACAAGCCTGCACCGCGTCGCGCTCGTCGCAGGAACCGGGAAACTGCAACACGCCGATCACGTGATGATCTCGTAGTCCTCTATGAGCGTGTTCGCCAGGAGCTTTTGGCAGAGCGCGTCGAGATCAGCGCCGTCTTCGGCCTCGAGCTCGACCATGCGGCCGACGCGAACGTGGGAGACGCCTTCGAAGCCGAGCGCGGGCAACGCTCGCTCGACCGCCTTGCCCTGCGGGTCGAGGATTCCCTCCTTCGGCCTGATCAGCACGCGCGCCTTCACGGACTCAATCTAACTACGGGCGTCGGCGCCTGGCGCGTCCCATGAAGCCCGAAAGACGTGAGCGCGCCGGCGGCGGGGTGAGGTCGAGCGCCGGTCCATCGAGGTCGGCGAGCTCGAGGATCTCCTCGTAACCGGCCTGCGCGAGCTCGCGCTCCATCCCGACCGCTCTTGCCCCCTGCGCCCAACGCGGGTCGTCGGCGAGATGGACGCTGGTGTCGTCGCGAACGTTGGCTTGTGCCCAAGACGTGACCGAAGATGGCACCGGGCGCCCGAGCAGGCCGTAGATGCGCCCGAGCTCGAGGGCGGGATCGGCGCGAAGGTCCTCGAGGCGGACCATCGCGTAGCGCTCGCCGAACAGGCGCTCGCCGTCGCCGCTGGTTTGCGCGAAGGCAGCGCGCCAGACCAGCAGCGGCCGCAGGAAGTCGGGTACGTCGGCCGGCAGCTCGAGCGTGCTGTAGCGCGCAAGCAGATCCTCGGCGATCCGCCGGCTCGACCACAACCGGCGCCCCGTCCGGGCGCTGAAGAAGGTGTCGGCGTCGGGGTAGATGTCGGTCCGTCGCCTGCGCCCCAGCAGCATCGAGGCACAGACGGTGCGTGGGTCGCGGACGAGGTGAATGATTGCGGCGTCCGGATCGATCTCGGCGATCGCCCCGAGCTTGTGATGAAGGCGCGTTTCCTTGATCGCCACATCGGGCGCGTCGCCGAGCAGGCTCGCCAAGAGCCCGCTGACGTGTGCTGGAAGCTCGCGGTCGAGCTCGATCTCGGGCGCTCGCGGGCCACCCCAGTTGAACAGCTCGATCTGAAGCCCTGGGTAGTTCTCGGCTCGAAAGCGGTCGCGCCGGCGTCGTGTCTCGGCGAAGATATCGGTCGCCGTCGCTCCGCTGCCCCCGCCGATCGTCTCGCTGTTTTCGCGCAGCGGCTCGTAGAAGCAGCTCAGGTTCGCGTCCTGGGTCAGTGCGTCGTAGAGGATCGTGGTCCCCGAGCGGCGTAGGCCAATTACGAAGAGGTTCATCGTTCAAGCGTAGGGCCGTGCCCGCCCGGCTTGAACGATTGCCGAACTTCGTCGCCGCTCAGAGCGAGCGTCCGGTGATGCGCTCGTATGCCTCGACGTACTTGGCCCGGGTGCCGTCGACGACTTCGCCGGGTAGCTCGGGTGCAGGCGGAGTGTGGTCCCAGCCCGATTCGTCGAGCCAATCGCGCACGTACTGCTTGTCGAATGACGCTTGACCGCGTCCAGGCTCATAGTCGTCGGCGGGCCAGAAACGCGATGAGTCGGGGGTCAGGACCTCGTCGCCGAGCACAACCTCGGCCCCCGGCGAGGCCCCGAACTCGAACTTGGTGTCGGCGATGATGATCCCGCGCTCGGCGGCGTGGTCGCGTGCGAGGGAATAGAGCTCGAGCGTCGTGTGGCGAAGCTGCTCCATCAACGCCCGGTCGCCGATCACCTCAACCGCGCGCTCGAAGTCGATGTTCTCGTCGTGGTCGCCGATCTCCGCCTTGGTCGCCGGGGTGAAGATCGGCTCGGGCAGCTTGTCGGACTCGCTCAGGCCGGCCGGCAGCTCGATCCCGCAGACCGAGCCTGTTTCCTTGTATTCCTTCCACCCCGAGCCGGTGATGTAGCCGCGGGCGACACATTCGATCGGGTACATGTCGAGCTTGCGCACTCGCAGCGCGCGGCCCGCGACCTCCTCGGGCACCTCCTGCGAAACGAAATGGTTGGGACAGAGGTGGGCCGCGGTCTCGAACCAGAACACCGACATCTGCGTCAGCACTGCGCCCTTGTCGGGGATCGCGGTCGGCAGGATCACGTCATAAGCCGAGATCCGATCGGAGGCGACCATCAAGAGGTCGTCCTCGATCTCGTACATCTCGCGCACCTTGCCCGAGGCGACGAGCTTGAGATCGGCGAGTGCAGTCATCGGGCGCGATGCTAACAACGCGGGCGACCGGCAAGCCCACAGCCCTGCCGCTCTCGCACAATATACCCCCCGGTGGTACCATCCAAGTGGATGCCGACCGAGCAGACCGCCGGATATGTCAGCGACAAGAACGCGATCCTGCGCCGCCTCGCCCGCATCGAGGGACAGGTTCGCGGGATCAAGTCGAAGACAGCGGTCGAGCCACCGCCCGCCACTGCGGCCGCCCCGTCCACGACGAGACCGTTTGCCGAGCTGCCTCGGGTGCCGTTGCCGAAGCTTGTCCAGTCGGCTCGGTTCGTCGCTCGCCCGGTCTCGTTCTTGGAGCAGTGGCGCCGCGAGCTCGGCGAGCCCTTTCACGCTTCGATCTACGGTCCGGGCGAGATCGTCTTCCTTTCCGATCCCGCGTCGATCAAGAAGCTGTTCGCGGCCGACCGCGTGCACACGATCGCCCCTGGGCGCAACATCATCCTCGAGCCGCTGCTCGGGCGTGGGTCGTTGCTACTGCAAGAGAACGAAGAACACCTACGTCGCCGCAAGCTGATGCTGCCGCCGTTTCACGGCGAGCGCTTGCGCGCCTACGAGGACGTGATCCGCGATGCGACCGAGAGCGCGATCTCCGCCTGGCCGCGCGGCGAGGCTTTCGCGCTTCACCCGAGCATGCAGGAGATCACGCTCGAGGTGATCTTGCGCGCGGTCTTCGGTGTCGAGGACGCCGAGCGCCGGCGCAGCCTGCGCGCCGGCCTCGTCGAGATCCTTGCCGCCTCGGCTTCACGGACGGCTGTCGGCTTCGCGATCCCAGGCTTGCGCCGCGTGCCGCCGTACGACCGGCTCACCCGCCTGCGCGAAAGCACCGACGAGCTGCTTTACGCCGAGATCGACGAGCACCGCGGCCACCAAGACCTCGCCGAGCGCGGCGACATCCTCTCGATGCTGCTCTGCGCGACCTTCGAGGACGGCTCGAGGATGGACGACCACGAGCTGCGCGACCAGCTCATGACCCTGCTGCTGGCCGGCCACGAGACGACAGCGACGGGTCTCGCATGGACGTTCGACCTGCTGCTTCACGACGAGCCGCGGCTCGCGCGCCTGCAGGCGGAGGTCGAGGCCGGCGAGCATGAGTACCTCGACGCGGTGATCAACGAATCCCTCCGAATTCGGCCCGTCGTCCCGTTCACCGGCCGCAAGTTGCGCCAGGACGCCGAGCTTGGCGGTTACGAGCTTGTCGATGGGACCGTCATCCTCATCGGCATCTATCTCGCCCACACCCGCGCCGACGTCTACGAGAACCCGTTTGCCTTCATGCCCGAGCGTTTCATCGGCGACAGCGCTCCTGACACATTCGCCTGGGTGCCATTCGGCGGCGGCACCCGCCGCTGCATCGGCGCTGCCTTCGCCCAGCTCGAGATGCGCGTCGCGATCGAGACGATCTTGCGCTCGCGAAAACTGGCGGCTGCGACGACGAAGCTCGAACGTCCGACCCGGCGCAACGTCACTCTCTCGCCCGCGAACGGGACGCGCGTCAGGCTTCTCTAGACCGAAGCTTCAGTCGCCGAGCGCGTCGAGCCGGGCCAGCACCTCGGGTACGTGCACGAGGTAGGCGTCGGCGTCGAGGACGACGTCGAGGTCGAGATCCGGCGCCCGCTCGGCGAGCAGATCGCGAAACGGGGTGCCGGTGTCCCAGGCCGTCTGCGCCGCCTGCTGGACGAGGCGATAAGCGTCGTCTCGGGTCATCCCCGACTCGATCAGCGCCGTCAGCGCGCGCTGACTGAACAGCGCGCCGTGCGTGAGGTCGAGGTTGGCGAGCATGCGATCGGCGTGAACGGCCATGCCCTCGACCAGGCGCAGCGAGAGATGCTGCATGTAGTCGAGCGTGATCGTCGCGTCGGGGAGAATTACGCGCTCGACGCCCGAGTGTGAGATGTCGCGCTCGTGCCACAGGGCGACGTTCTCGAGCCCGGCCTGCGAGTAGCCGCGCAGGAGGCGGGCGAGGCCGTTGACGCGCTCGGCGGTGATCGGGTAGCGCTTGTGGGGCATCGCCGACGAGCCCTTCTGCTCGCCCGAGGCAAACGGCTCCTCGACCTCACGCACCTCGGTGCGCTGGAGGTTTCGGATCTCCTGGGCGAAGCGCTCGAGCCCGGCGCCGGCGAGGGCGACCGCTTGCAGGACCTCGGCGTGGCGGTCGCGGGGCACCACCTGGGTCGAGACGTCCTCGGCCCGCAGCCCGAGCCGCTTCATCACGGCCATCTCGACGGCGGGCGGGATCGAGGCGTAGGTAC
>JBKJXG010000194.1:0-4568 GCA_046716525.1 Solirubrobacterales bacterium | reverse complement strand
AACCGATCGACGACCTCGTCCAGGTTGCGAACCTCGGGCTCGTCAAGGCAGTCCACCGCTTCGATCCCGAGCAGGCCTCGCCATTTACCGCCTTTGCCGTACCGACCATCCTCGGCGAGCTGCGCCGCCATTTTCGCGACCGCATCTGGACCTTGCGCTTGCCGCGCGGCCTTCAGGAGTTGACGATGGATATCGACACCGCTGTCGATGAGCTCACCAGGAAGCTCGGCCGTCCGCCGACGCCGACGCAGATCGCGGCAGAGCTTGAGCTCGAGATCGAACAGGTCCTCGAGGGAATCGCCGCCGGCCAGGCACGCCGAACCCTTTCGCTCGACGCACCAGCCTTCCCCGATGATGAGGCCTCGCCCCCGCTCGAGAGGATCTCCTCATCGGAGCCGGGCTTCGATCGCGTCGAAGCACAATGGGCGGCTCGCGATGCCGGCCTCGACGAACGCGAGCGACGCATCCTCGAGATGCGCTTCGGCGAGGGCCTCACCCAGCAGCAGATCGGTAATCGCCTCGGCGTATCGCAGATGCAGATCTCGCGGATCAACAGGCGGGCGCTTTGGAAGTTGCTCTCGGCGGTCCGCGGCGACGTTCGAGGCACGGTACCTCCGTCGCAATGAGCGCCAACCCCAAAAGGACGCTGGAAGGCTCGCCGTTGACCGACGCGATCTCCGCGGCGATGGTCGATCTCTACGCGCGTTTCTACGGCCACGACCGCACCACCGCGACCACTTACATCAACGACAACGTCGTCGTCTGCATCTTGGAGGACATTCTCAGCACCGGCGAGTCGATGCAGATCGCCGACGGTGAATCCCGCGATGTCCTCGACGGCCGCACGGCCTTTCAGGAGGAGACCGAGGACGAATTCACCGTGGCAATCGAGAGCCTCACCCATCGCCGGGTGACTGCATTCTTGAGCGCCAACCAGACCGCCCCCGGCGTCGCGTGTGAGCTGTTCTTCTTGGAGGCGCCGCCGGTGGTGGTGGTGGTGTAGCGAATGCAACGGGCGACGACGACTGCCCCGACGGCGCCCAAGGAGTCACCGCCACGCAGCGAGGCCGGGATCCTGCTCGAGGCCCTAAGAGGTCTGCCCACAGAGCACGCCGAAGTCGTCGCGCTCGCCTTCTTCGGCGAGCTGTCGCACACCGAGATCGCCGCACATCTCGGACTCTCGAAAGAGACGGTGAACGGGCGAATGCGACTCGGCCTGGAGAAGCTGCAGCGCGATTTCGAGGGGAAGGAGCCGGACGTCTCGAGCTCCTCAGGCGGTAGCTGAAACGGCCTCCAGCAACCGCGGCCAGACGTAGACCTCCCAGGTCGCCGAGACGACGAGGACCGGGATCGCGAAGGCAACCGTGGCGACCGTCGCCGCCAGCAGGTCCTGCCACTCGTCGCGGCGGCTGGCGATCGTCCACGCCGCAAGGGGGAGGAACAAGGCGACGAGCTCGGGCACTGCATGCGGCAGGACGGTCAGCACGAGGACCCCGGGGGAGACCTCGAACTGCCCCGCGAGCGTAGCGCCGGTCAGCCCCAGGGCGTAGGACTGGGTGATCAGCGAGAACGCGGTGACCAGCACGACCCAGCCGAGAGCGATGGGGCGGGCCTTCTCATGTACCCAGCGTGAGATCGCGCTTCGCTTCTCGGCCGCGAGGGCAAGCGAGCTGCCGGCGATGAAGCCGGCGACGCAGGCAAACGCGTGAAGGGCCAGCACGAGCGAGTTTCGAAACAGGATCCGGCCGACATCGCCGAGGTCGGCCTCGCCGGAGATGCCGGCGATCCACAGGTCTGTGAGGTCAACCGGCGACAGTGCCGCGATCACCCAGACTGCGAGCAGCATCGTCGAGGCGACGATGAGGGCGCCGCCGACCCAGGCCCGCAGGATCGGCACCGGGTCACGATTCCACCGCTCCAGGGCGCCACGCGTATGGCGGATGCCCTGGACCAGGGCGAAATCGTTAGCGCTCACGGGTTCCCATCGGCCGCCGTGGCGGCGGGCTTTACTGGCCGCAGACGGGCCAGGGCGACGAGCCGGCCCGGCTGTACAGAAGCGCTGCACGGTAATCCTGCTCGGCCTCCGAGGCCTCAGCGGGATTGCCCGAACCGCCGACGGCGGCCCAAGTACCGGTGTCGAACTGATACTTGCCGTAGTAGCCGGCCGCATTGACCGCGGTCGGGTCGCCGCTCGACTCGCACGCGGCGATTGCATCGAGCGTCGATTGCGAGACGCCGGCAACCGAGCCGAACTCGAGCTCACGTTCACGGGCCTTCTCGATCATCGGCTCCAGATCCTCGATCGCGCTGTCGAGCTCGGGACGGCTGACCACGGCCTGGGACAGGAGGTCGTGCTCGAGGCCGACGTCGAGCCGGCGGGCGGCAGCGGTGAGCTCGCGATAACGCACCCGCAGCGTGTGGGTCTCGATCGAGCGCTCGAAGCTTGCGCCTGGGCGCCCGACAAGCGCCAGCTCTGCATCAGCACCTGCGGCGGGCTGGGGCGAGCCGGAATCGGCTCCGGCCGCGGCTTGTGCGACTGCCGTGAGGCCGGCTGCGAGCGCGCATGTGGCGACGACGAGTTGAAGCTTGCGGAACATTGAAACCTCCGTTCGAGGCGCCCGGGCGACGACCAGGTGTCGGCGGCTTTGCGGTAAGCCGGGCGGCTGGGATCCCGGAGCGGCCATGGACGTCAACTACGCTCATAGGTGCGCCGTTCGAGGCGCGCGCCCAGCGGGTGTCGAGAATCGACCGATCCAGGTTGGCAGGGTCGAACGCGTATATGTGTGACGGCGGTCACGTTTGCAAGCAAACGCTCATAAATCTGCTTTACGCCTGCTCAGGCAGGGATTTCCCGACCGCCCCGCGTTCGGCACGGCGGTTTCGGACGCGATCCTCAAGCGCGTTGCAGCCGGCGAGCGGCCGGCGACGCTTCGAGTGCACCGACCCGCGCGGGAGCTCGCCTTCGCCAAGCAGGACAGGGTTTCCCCCGGCTTCGGCGCTGCCGTGAAAGCCGCCCGCGAGGCCGGCTTCGAGCCCGTGGTCAGGCTGGCCGGCGGCCGAGCCGCGGTCTTTCACGAAGGCACGCTAGCTGGGGCCGGGGCAAGCCCGAATCCGCGACCGGGCGCGGGTACCCAGCAGCGCTTCGAGCTGATCGCCGGGGTCATCGAGGGTGCGCTGCGCCGTCTCGGCGTCGACTCGCGCATCGGCGAGGTGCCCGGCGAGTATTGCCCGGGCGCCTGGTCGATCAACGCCCGTGGCGCCAAGAAGCTCTCGGGCATCGGCCAGCGGATGATCACCGGCGGCGCCCATGTCGGTGCGGTTGTCGTGGTCACCGGCTCAGCGGATGTCCGCGACGCGCTCGTTCCGGTCTACGCCGCCCTGGATCTCGAGTGGGACCCCGAGACGACGGGCGCAGTCGAGGACGAAGTGGCGGGTGTGGGCCTGGACGAGACCGAAGCGGCGATCCTGGCCGAGCTGGACGAGCACTTCGAACTCACCGAAGACGAGATCGACGCCGACACCCTCGCTATGGCGGCCGAGCTCGAGGCAGAGCACATCGCTCGAGGCTGAGGTTGAGGGCGGGGGGCGAGTGCTTGGCATGATCAGAGCCATGCCGGAACAGCCAAGGACGGAGCCGATCGCGGGCGACGAGGACGACGACTTCAAGGCCTCACCGCTCGAGCTCTTCTTCGATCTGGTCTTCGTCTTCGCCTTCACCCAGGTGACGGCGCTGATGTCGGACAACCCGACTTGGGAAGGCCTCGGCCAGGGGGTCTTGGTCCTCGCTGCGGTCTGGTGGGCGTGGGGCGGTTTCGCCTGGCTCACCAATGCCCTGCACCGCGATGACTGGTTCGCGCGCTTCGCGCTCTTCGGCGCCATGGGCGCGATGCTGATCGCCGCACTGGCGGTTCCCCAGGCCTTCGGCGACAACGCCGTTGTCTTCGCGCTCGCCTACTTCGTCGTCCGCCTGCTTCACGTTGCCGTCTACGCCTACGGCGCGGGGGAGGTCGACGTGCGCAACGCGATCGTCAACCTCGCCCCGGGCCTGCTCGGAGCTCCAGCGCTGCTCATCCTCGCCGGCTTTCTCGACGGCCCCGCTCAGGCCGGCCTGTGGATCGTCGCCCTAGTGATCGATTACGGCACCCCCTACGTTCGCGACGTCAGCGGCTTTCGCGTCTTTCCCTCACATTTCGCCGAGCGCTTCGGGCTGATCATCATCATCGCCCTGGGCGAGTCGATCGTCGCGATCGGAACCGGCCTCGGCGACGACCCGCTCGGCCTCGGCGTCGTTGTCGCCGCACTCGCCGGGATCACGTTGGCCGCCGCACAGTGGTGGACCTACTTCGACTACGTCGCGATCGTCGCCGAGCGCAAGCTGACCGAGGCCGTGGGCGTGGCGCGCAACCGGCTCGCGCGCGACTCGTGGGGGGTTCTGCACGGTCTCCTGATCGCCGGGATCATCCTCAGCGCACTTGGCGTGAAGAAGACGATCGGTCATGTCGACCACCCACTCGAGACCGTGCCCGCGGTGGCCCTGTGCGGCGGTGTCGCGCTCTATCTCTTCGGGC
>JBKJXG010000193.1:0-3279 GCA_046716525.1 Solirubrobacterales bacterium | reverse complement strand
GTGCTCAAGGGCATGCTCACGGCGCCCCAGCTCGCTAACTACTACCGCGACCTGCGCGAGCCCGAGTTCCATAGCTCGTTCGCGATCGTCCACTCGCGCTTTTCGACCAACACATTCCCAAGCTGGGGCCTCGCGCACCCTCACCGTTACAGCGCCCATAACGGCGAAATCAACACCCTGCGCGGCAACCTCGCTTGGATGCGAGCGCGTGAGTCGAAGCTCGCGTCGGCGACGATCGGCCCCGAGCTCGCCGACTGCCTCCCCCTGATTCCAGACGGCACCTCGGATTCAGCCGCCTTCGATCACCTGCTCGAACTGCTGGTCAGCGACGGTCGCTCGCTCGAGCAGGCGCTGATGATGCTGATCCCGATGGCCCATGAAGCGAATCCGGAGCTTCCGGACGAGCTTCACGGCTTCTACCGTTACCACGCCTCGATGCTCGAGCCCTGGGATGGGCCTGCCGCGATCGTCGCCTCGGACGGGCGCCGCCTCGTCGCCACCCTCGACCGCAACGGGCTGCGCCCAGGGCGTTGGCTGCTCACCGACGACAACTGGGTCGTCCTCGGCTCCGAGGCCGGCGTGCTACCTGTCGACGCCGGCGAGGTGGTGCAGCGCGGACGCCTGCGCCCCGGCCATCTCTTCGTCGTCGACCTCGAACGTGGCCGCGTCTCCGACCGTTACGAGGCCGAGCTCGAGGTTGCACGCAGCCGGCCCTACGCGCGCTGGGTGAGCCAGGAGTCGCTGCGACTCGGCGATCTCCCTGAGCGGCCGATCGCTCCCAGCCACGAGCCGCTGGACACCCGTCAGCTCGCCTTCGGCTATTCGCAGGAGGATCTGCGTGTCCTGATCTCCTCTGCCGCCCGCGACGCCGCCGAACCGGTCGGCTCGATGGGCAACGACGTCGCCCTGGCCGTCCTCTCCGAGCAGGCTCCGTCGCTGTTCTCCTATTTCAAGCAGCGCTATGCCCAGGTCACCAACCCGCCGATCGACTCGGTGCGCGAGCAGGTCGTGATGTCACTCGAGACGCGCCTCGGCGCCGATCGCAACCTGCTCGAAGAAACACCGATGCACGGCCGCAAGCTGATCCTCGACCATCCCGTGCTCGCCAACGACGAGCTCGAGCGCATCGTCCGCTCGACTCAGGGTGCGATCCGCGCGCACATGATCGAGATCGTCTGGGATCTCGACCAAGGGGCGACGGGAATGGGCACCGCGCTGCGACGGATTTGCGCCGAAGCCGACTCCGCCCTCAAGCAGGGCGCGACCGTGCTCGTGCTCAGCGATCGCGGCCTGTCGGCCGAACGCGTCCCGGTGCCCGCGCTGCTGGCAACAGCCGCGGTTCACCACCACCTGGTTCGAGCCGGCACCCGTCTCGACGCAAGCGTCATCGTCGAGTCGGGCGACCCGCGAGAGGTACATCACCTCGCGGCATTGATCGGATTCGGCGCGGCTGCGGTCAACCCGTATCTGATGCTCGATTCGGTCGACTCGTTGCCCGGAAGGGCGCGAATCGAGGCCGAGGTCTCACCTGAGGAAGGTCACGACAACCTGCTCGCGGCGATGCGCAAGGGCCTGCTCAAGGTGATCTCCAAGATGGGTATCGCGACGATCTCCTCCTATTGCGGCGCCCAGGTGTTCGAGGCGATAGGAATCGATAAGGGCCTGATCGACCGCCACTTCACCGGTACCGCCTCCGCCGTCGGCGGTATCGGCCTCGAGCGCCTGGCCGAGGACGCCCTCGAGCGCCACGCGCGCGCCTACCCCGAGCGCCACGGCCGTGCTCTGCCGGAGCATGTCGAGGACGCGCTGCTCGCAGCGGATCACGCGCGGCTGCTGCCTCAGGGAGGCATCTACGCATGGCGCCGCGACGGCGAGCGTCACGCCTGGGACCCAGGCACGATCGCGAGCCTGCAACGAGCGGTCCGCGACCCCGATCTCGGTGACGAGGCCTACGTGGACTTTGCCCGGCGCATCAACGAGGAGAACGGTGCGCTGGGGATGTTGCGCGGGCTGATGGCCCTGCGTCCGTTCACCGATCCTGTGGCGCTGGAGGAAGTCGAGCCGGCCGCGGAGATCGCCAAGCGTTTCGTCACCGGCGGGATGAGCCTCGGCGCCCTGTCGCCGGAGGCACACGAAACACTGGCGGTGGCGATGAACCGCATCGGCGCGATGTCGAACAGCGGCGAGGGCGGCGAGGATGAACGCCGGCTCAACCCCGATCCCAATGGCGATCTGCGCCGCTCGCGGATCAAGCAGGTGGCCTCCGGCCGCTTCGGTGTCAACGCCGCCTACCTGGCAAGCGCCGATCAGATCCAGATCAAGATCTCGCAGGGCTCGAAGCCCGGCGAGGGTGGCCAGCTCCCCGGCCACAAGGTCGATCCCTATATCGCCAAGCTGCGCTTCTCGACCCCCGGGGTTGGCCTGATCTCGCCCCCACCCCATCACGACATCTACTCGATCGAGGACCTGAAGCAGCTGATCTACGACCTGCGGGCCGCGAACCCGATGGCGACCATATCCGTCAAGCTCGCGGCCGAGGCCGGAGTCGGCACCGTCGCCGCCGGGGTCGCCAAGGCCGGCGCCGACCACGTCGTCATCGCCGGGCACGATGGCGGCACCGGCGCCTCTCCCCTCTCCTCGATCCAGGCCGCCGGCGTGCCCTGGGAGCTGGGACTCGCCCAGACCCAGCAAACACTGCTTCGAAACGACCTGCGCTCACGCATCGTGCTCCAGGTCGATGGCGGCCTTCGCACCGGCCGCGACGTGGTTGTCGGCGCCCTGCTCGGAGCCGAGGAGTTCGGCTTCGCGACCGCGCCGCTGATCGCGATGGGCTGCATCATGATGCGCGTCTGCCACCTGAACACGTGTCCGGTCGGCATCGCGACGCAGAACCCGGAGCTGCGCAAGCGCTTCGAGGGCACGCCCGAGCACGTCGTCAAGTACCTCTTCTTCGTCGCCGAGGAGACGCGCGAGCTGATGGCGTCGCTCGGCGTGCGCAGCTTCGACGAGCTGATCGGCCGCACCGACCTGCTGGAGATGGACGGCGCGATCGACCACTGGAAGGCGCGCGGCGTCGACCTCAGCGCCGTCTTCGCGATGCCCGAGCTGCCCGAGGGCACGCCGCTGCACCGCACCACCGACCAAGAGCCGGTGCTCGACGACGCGCTCGACTGGACGCTCGTCAGAGATGCCGAGCCGGCGCTCGCGCGCGGCGAGAAGGTCGTGCTGGAGGCGACAGTGCGCAACGTCAACCGGACGGTCGGCGGCATCCTCTCCAGC
>JBKJXG010000192.1:0-3134 GCA_046716525.1 Solirubrobacterales bacterium | reverse complement strand
GGCCCGGGGGTCGCCCGGGCCTCTCGAAGAAACAGCTTCTCGCGGGAAGGCGAGCTACATCATCCCGCCCATGTCGGGCATACCGCCGCCGGGCATACCGCCGCCGCCGTCCTTCTCGGGCGGCTCGGCGACGATGCACTCGGTGGTGAGGATGTTCTTGGCGATCGACGCCGCGTTCTGGAGCGCCGAGCGGGTGACCATCGTCGGGTCGATGACGCCGTCGGCGATCAGATCGCCGTAGTCGCCGGTCGACGCGTTCAGGCCCTCGCCGGGCTTCAGGCCGCGGATCTTCTCGACCACGACCGAACCCTCGAAGCCGGAGTTCTCGGCGATCTGCCGAATCGGCTCCTCGAGCGACTTCTTGATGATCGTGGCGCCCGTGCGCTCGTCATCATCGTCGTAGGAGTCGAGGTCGACGGCGGCCTGGGCGTTCAGCAGCGCTACGCCGCCACCCGGGACGATGCCCTCCTCGAGCGCCGCGCGGGTCGCCTGCAGGGCGTCCTCGACACGGTGCTTCTTCTCCTTCATCTCGGTCTCGGTCGCTGCTCCGACCTTGACGACCGCGACGCCGCCGGCCAGCTTCGCCAGCCGCTCCTGCAGCTTCTCGCGGTCGAAGTCGGAATCGGTGGTCTCGACCTCGGCCTTGATCTGCTTGATCCGGCCCTTGATTCCCTCGGCATCGCCGCCACCGTCGATGATCGTGGCGTTGTCCTTGGAGACGACGACGCGACGCGCCTTGCCGAGCTGCTCGACCGTGGTGTTCTCGAGCTTCAGGCCCATCTCCTCGGTGATCACCTCACCGCCGGTGAGGATGGCGATGTCCTCCAGCATCCGCTTGCGGCGGTCGCCGAAGCCGGGCGCCTTGACCGCGACGCCCGTGAAGGTGCCGCGGAGCTTGTTCACGACCAGGGTCGCGAGGGCCTCGCCCTCGACGTCCTCAGCGATGATCACGAGCGGCTTGCCGCCCTGCATCACCTGCTCCAGCACCGGCAGCAGGTCGCGGACCGAGCCGATCTTCTGGTTGGCGATGAGGATGTAGGGCTCCTCGAGCACGGCCTCCATGCGCTCCTGATCGGTGACCATGTACGGCGAGATGTAGCCCTTGTCGAACTGCATGCCCTCGGTGAACTCGAGCTCCATCCCGAAGGTCTGGCCCTCCTCCACGTTGACCACGCCGTCCTTGCCGACCTTGTCGATCGCATCGGCGATGATGTTGCCGATCTCGTCGTCGGCCGCCGAGATCGCGGCGACGCGTGCGATCTGCTCCTTGCCGCCGACGTCCTTCGACTGCTTCTCGCGCAGGTCGTCCACGACCTGGTTCACGGCCTTCTCGATGCCGCGGCGCAGACCCAGCGGGTTGGCGCCGGCGGCCACGTTCTTGAGGCCGTGGCGAACGATCGTCTGAGCGAGCAGGGTCGCCGTCGTGGTGCCGTCGCCCGCCACATCGTTGGTCGCCGTGGCGACCTCCCGGACGAGCTGCGCACCCTGGTTCTCGAAGACGTCCTCGACCTCGATCTCTCGGGCGATGGTGACGCCGTCGTTGGTGATGGTGGGCGCGCCGAACTTCTTGTCGAGAACGACGTAGCGCCCCTTGGGGCCGAGGGTCACCTTGACCGCGTTGGCGACGGCGTCAACGCCGTCCTGCAACGCGCCGCGGGCGTTCTCGCCGTACTTCAGCTCCTTGTGAGCCATGTCTTGTTCCTCCTTCTTTCCTAAGTTTCGGTCTAGCTGACCAGGGCCAGGACGTCGGACTCGCGCAGCACCAGCAGCTCGTCACCGTCAACGGTGATCTCGGTGCCGCCGTACTTGGAGTAGAGGACCTCATCGCCCTCCTTGACATCCAGCGGACGGCGCTTGCCGTCCTCGATCGGGCCGTCTCCGACGGCCAGGACCTTGCCCTTCTGGGGCTTCTCTTTCGCGGTGTCTGGGAGCACGAGGCCGCTAGCGGTTGTCTCGTCTTCCTCGGTCGCCTGAACGATCAGGCGATCACCGAGTGGCTTCAGCTTCATTTGCTACCTCCATCTGCGGACTTCTCCGGTCGTGGTTCGAAGTTCGTGGGTATTGGCACTCTCACCATGAGAGTGCCAGAGGAACTCAGTCTAGCCAAGCGGCGCGGCGACTCGCCTAGTCGACCGCCAGGAGCCTGGCGCCGAGCAGCTCGGCGACGCCCTCACCGCCGTTTCGCATCACGCAGTCGTGGTTGGCCTCGAAGAGCGGCTTTGCGACCGGGGCGAGCAGGTTCATCCACCACCTGGTGGTGCGCACGTTCCATTCGTAGACGACGGCGGTGACGCCGCCCTGCTCGAAGAAGCGCCAGCGCCCGGTCCCGGCGAGCTCTCCGCTCGCCTCGCCCTCGAGCAGGTGAGGCCGCTCGACGCGGGTGCTCTTGATGAAGAACTCGACGCGGTAGGGGAACTTCGCCTTCCACACGTAGCGACCCTCCTGGCCGATGCCGGCCTGGTCGCCGTCGGCGAGGCGCTCGGTCTCGATCACACCCTTCCACCACTCGGGCCAGCGGTCGGAGTCGTAGACCGCGTCCCAGACCCGCTCGCGGTCTGCCTCCAGAAGCCATGTGGACAGGAACCTGTACTCAGCCACCGTGGCTCCACTACCTTGGCCGCGTCGGTCGATCAGATCAGTTGGGCGAGGGCGGCTCGCCGTTGCCGAACTGGGTGCTCGGTCTTTCGACGATCTGCGAGAAGCGGATCACCGTGACCGTGTCGTCGGTCGAGATCGACCGGTCATAGATCTGGCTGAGGAACCCGACGGTGTCCTCCAGCCGGCGGAACTCGGGGTTGTCGTGCTCGATGTCCCGGGGCGAGAGCTCGGAGACCCGCTTGACCTCGACGGTGTCGATCACCGCCTCGAAGATCCGCTCACGCGGAGCGTGCTGAAAGCCGACGGTGATCCAGACGACCTGGCCGCGCCCGTACTTGCGCGACTTGTCGCCCAGGCGGATCGTCGCTGTCTTACGGCCGCGCTTGAGCTGGTCGACGAAGATCGCCGAGTAGAAGTTGAGGACGTGCAGGGCTGCGCTCACGGGGCGAGCCTACTACCCGCTGTCAAACCCCTCGGCGCCGATCAGGGGAACGAAGCGGCAGGGGCCGATGGTCGACTGGCGCAGGTCCTCGCCG
>JBKJXG010000191.1:0-3929 GCA_046716525.1 Solirubrobacterales bacterium | reverse complement strand
AGTCAATGCCGCGCCAGACTGGGCCAGTGCGAGCTCAGCGAGCGGGCGGACCACCCGTAGCGGGAGGCGGCTGAGCCGGAGGTGGTGGTGGAGGAGGAGGCGCGTCGCCACTGCTGTCGTGGCGGTCTTGCAGCGCATCGGCCTGCTGGCCAAACGATGTACCCTCTTCCTGCATCGACCGCCAGCCTCCGTATGCCACCGCGGCGGCGGCGATCAGACCGAGGAAGACGCCGATCTCTCGGCCGGCCTCGTACGGCGGGTCGAGGATCCGGTAGGCGATGAAGATCACCGAGAGAATCCCGAGGCCGGCGACAAGTGCGCTGCTGGCAACGGGCATCGCGACGTCGCGAGCCATCGCCGTGGCGATTCCGAGCCCGACGGCGACGAGTCCCGTGATCAGCAACAGGAACCTGATGATCTCCATCGTGTCCCAGGCGTTCGCCCCGGTATCGATATCCGGGGTCGCGAAGCCGAGCTCTTCAGCTTGCTGGATTGCGTCGCCGGCGGCGCCCCCGATCCCAAACCAGTCGAACAGGAACATGATGATCAGAAGCGCTGCACCGCCGACGGCGGCGATCAGCTCTCCCGTGCGAAGCCTTCTGTGGTCCATTGACTCTCCTCTGTTGGTGGCGGTTGCGCGCAGCGTACTTCGCTAGATCGGACGCTCCCGAGCCGCTTTCAAGGTATTTGCCAGCAACATCGCGATCGTCATCGGCCCCACCCCGCCCGGTACGGGCGTGATCGCCCCCGCCACCGCTGCGACCGCGTCGAAGTCGACATCGCCGATCAGCCCTTCATCACCACGGTTCGTGCCGACGTCGATCACCGTTGCGCCCGGCTTGACCATCTCGGCCGTGACCAGGCGAGGCGAGCCGACGGCCGCGACGAGCACGTCGGCTCGCGAGCAGACCGCGGCCAGGTCGCGGGTCCGCGAGTGACACACGGTCACGGTCGCGTTCGCCGCCAGGAGCATGGCCGCGAGCGGCTTGCCGACCAGGATCGAGCGTCCGAGCACAACGGCCTCTGCGCCGGCGAGCTCGACCTCGGCATGCGCGAGAAGCTCGATCACCCCTTGGGGTGTGCAGGGCACGAGCCCGGGCCGCCCCTGTGCCAGTCGTCCAGCGTTGATCGGACTGAGCCCGTCGACGTCCTTGGCGGGATCGATTGCGGCGACGACGTGGTCGGGATCGATCTGCTCGGGAAGCGGGAGCTGAACGAGAATGCCGTCGACCGTGTCGTCGTCGTTGAGCTCGGCAACAAGCTCGAGCAGCTCGTCCTCGGGCGTGGCAGCCATGAGGCCATGGTGATTCGAGCGCATCCCGACCGCCTCGGTCTGCTTGCGCTTGCTGGCAACGTAGACCTGCGAGGCCGGATCGTCGCCGACGAGAACTGTCGCCAGCCCGGGAATGCGACCGTCCTGCGCGGCGCTGAACTCCACCACCCCGCGGGCAACGCGCTTGCGAACCTCGGCCGCAATCGCCTTGCCGTCGATCACTCGCGCGCTCAAGCAACCTTCTTGATCGGCGCGTAGTCGGCCATCAGCTTGCGCTCAGAGCCGTCGCCGGCGAAGCGGATGACGACGACCGACCCGGCCTCGACACCGGTGACGACGCCCTCGCCGAATGTGGCGTGCAGGACGTCATCGCCGACCGAGAACGGCTGGGGCGGCGGTGAAGGTTGCCTCGGCTGGGGCGAGGCAAAGCCGCCACCCGAGCGGCGTGCCTCGCCGAATCCAGTCGCACGCCCGCGCGCATCGCCACGCCCCAGCGACCAGCCTGTTGGGGTGGTTGCGACATGGCGGTCGAGCAGCTCTTCGGGAAGCTCATTGAGAAACCGCGATGGCAGGTTCCAGCTCGAGCTGCCGTGTAAGGAGCGTCGTCGCGCAAAGGTCAGGCACAAGAGCTCCCGGGCACGGGTGACGCCGACGTAGGCGAGCCGGCGCTCCTCCTCGAGATTGCCCTCCTCGAGTGAGCGCGAATGCGGGAAGACACCCTCCTCGCAGCCGATCACGAACACGGCTTCGTACTCCAGGCCCTTGGCGTTGTGCAGGCTCATCAGCGTCGCGAGGCTCTCGGCCTCCTGGATCTCGTCCTGAACCGTGACGAGCGAGATCTGCGCCAGGAACTCCTCCAGAGGCGTGGAATCAGGCGCCTCAACATCGGCGCGGCTCGGCTCCGCTTCGCTCCGCCTCACAACAGATTCGCCCTCGAGCTCGCGGTTGGCGTCGAACTCGCCGGCGACGCCGACGAGCTCTTCGAGGTTCTCGATCCGCCCCTCGGCCTCGATCGTGCGCTCGGCCTCCAGCGCCTCGATATAGCCCGACTCGTGCAGCACGGCTTCGAGCAGCTCGGAGACCTTGCCGGCCTTCTCGGCGCGCTGGCGCAGCGCGGCCATCGTCTCGCCAAAGCGGCCAACCGCCTTCAGCGCCGCCGAGCCGAGGCCCGGGACGGCGTGCGGGTTGGAGAACACTTCCCATACGTCGGCGCCGATGGTGTTCGCGTGCGAGCGCAGGCGCGCTTCGGTCTGCTGGCCGATGCCCCGCCGCGGCGAGTTGACGATGCGTGAGAACGACTCGGCGTCGGCCGGATTGGCCAACAGCTGCAGGTAGGCGATCGCGTCCTTGATCTCCGCCCGCTCGTAGAACTTCGTGCCGCCGATCACCTGGTAGGGGATCTCGAACCGCACCAGGGTGTCCTCGAGCACCCTGCTCTGAGCGTTCATCCGGTAAAAGACCGCGATCTCGTCGCGACCAGTGCCCTCCTCGACCAATTGGTTGATCGCGGAGGCGACATAGCGGGCCTCGGCGTGCTCGTCGTCGAGCTCGGCGACGGTGATCTTCTCGCCCTTGGCGCCGTCGGTCCACAGGTGCTTCTCCTTCTGGCTCTCGTTATGGGCGATGAGCCCATTGGCGGCGTCGAGGATCGTCTGTGTCGAGCGATAGTTCTGCTCGAGCAGAACCGTGGTCGCGTCCGGAAAGTCGCGCTCGAACTCGAGGATGTTGCGGATGTCGGCTCCCCTGAACGAATAGACGGCCTGAAAGTCGTCTCCCACAACCGTCAGGTTGCGATGCTCTTCGGCCAGCAGCTGCAGCATCCGATACTGCGCGCGGTTGGTGTCCTGGTACTCGTCGACGAGGACGTGGGGGAAGATGCGGCGGTACTTGTCGCGGGCGTCTTCGAACAGCTCGAGCAGGTTGACGGTACGCACGAGCAGATCGTCGAAATCCATCGCGCTGGCCTCGACCATGCGCCGCTCATACAGCGTGTAGCTCTCGGCGATCGCAAGCTCGCGGTCGGTGGTGGCCGCGGCGCTGTAATCGGCCGCGTCGATCAGCTGATTCTTGGCGGCCGAGATCGCTGCCTTGATCGACCGTGGAGGGAAGCGCTTGGGGTCATGCTCGAGCTCGCCCATGCAGCGCTTGACCATGCGCACGGAGTCGGGTTCGTCGTAGATCGTGAAGGCGCGCTTGTAGCCGAGGCGCTCGGCATCGGTGCGAAGGATTCTCGCGCATGCCGAGTGGAAGGTGGTTACCCACATCGCCCGTGAGACGCCGCCGATCAATGCTGCGACCCGCTCGCGCATCTCGCTTGCCGCTTTGTTCGTGAACGTGATCGCGAGGATCTCGCTCGGACGTGCACGCCCCGTGGCCAGCAGCCAGGCGATGCGGTGGGTGAGCACCCGCGTCTTGCCCGAACCGGCCCCGGCTAGCACCAACAGAGGCCCCTCCGGGTGCGTTACGGCCTCGCGCTGGGCCGGATTGAGCTCGGCAAGCAGGCGCTCTTCGTAGTCGGCGCCGGCCTGTGTCGGCGCTCCGTATGCCGCTTCGCTGCTCACCCGTCCGAGGATAGAGCCGAGTGCGGCGGGCGATCCCGCTGCGACTAGCCGCCGGCCGAGCTCGGGCCCTGCTTTGGATGCAGCTGCTTAACCTC
>JBKJXG010000190.1:0-3559 GCA_046716525.1 Solirubrobacterales bacterium | reverse complement strand
CCGATGCCCGACGCGACCTCACTCATGCTCGAGGCCGACGATTTCGACGATCTCGCGACGCGCAGCGAATACCTGAGCCGGATCGAGGATGCCGACGCCTCCCTGGTCAGCCGGGTGCGCACGATGCGCGAGCAGGTCGCCGCGCATCTGGTGGAGGTCGAAGCCGCCGAGCAACGCGCGCAGGCGTTCAACGAGCGCGTGCTCAGCGCCCGCGACGAGATCGCCGCGGTGCACGCCGACGCAGAAGCTGAATCGGCCTCTCTCGCCAGCCTGCGCGAGCAGCGTCAAACCGCCGTCGAGAGCCTTCAAGCCCAGGTAGGCACGTGGACCGACCGGGTGCAGCGGCTCGAGCGCATCTCAGAACGTCAGGCGCGAGCGCAGGTAGGCGAGTGGTTCGGCGACTGGGCGATTCCGGAGTCGATCGTGATCTGCGAATCGGGCGGCAACTGGGACGCGGTCAACCCGAGCTCGGGCGCGGGCGGCGCCTATCAGATCCTGCCTTCGACCTGGGAGCTCTACGGCGGCGAGGGCGAGCCGCAAGACGCCTCGTCGGCCGAGCAATCCGAGATCGCCGCCCAGATTTGGGCTGACTCGGGCGAAGCAGCCTGGGTCTGCTAAATCGCGGTCCCAGGCACCGCCGTGGCGGCGTCCTCGGTCGCTTGTGTGCGCAGCACACGGCGTTCCCTGCGTCCTTGCCAGACGGCGCCTGCGCCTCGCGATTCGCGTTTTACCCCTCAGGGGGCTGGCGCTTGGCGAGCAGGACGCCGATTGCTAGCGCGAGCACGGCGAACACGCCTCCGGCGAGCTTGATCTGCCTGCCGAATTGAAACCAGGCCATGCGGACGACGAGGCGGCCGATGTGTTCGTAGATGACGGACATGGATTAGCTCCTTGATCGTTTCGTCTACCCGCGATCGCGGTTGCGAACCCGATGCGCGAGGCGGCTTTGAAGTGTGAACAGCTCGATGAACCCCGGACTCGCATCCTGGCTGAAGTCGCCGCCGGACTCGCCGAAGCCGGCGAGCGACTGGTCGTAGAGGGCGTAGGGCGAGCTGCGCGCGACGACCGTCGCCGAACCCTTGTAGAGCTTCATCGTCACCTCCCCTGTGACGTGAGCGTTGGCGGACTCCATGAACGCGTCGAGGTCCTCGCGCAGCGGCTCCAGCCAGAGCCCGGCGTAGGCGAGGTATGCCCACTTGTCCTCGAGCGTGCGCTTGAAGTTGTTCTGATGAATGGTCGAGACGAGCTTTTCGAGCTCGCGATGAGCGGTCAGGATCAGCGCCGCCGCGGGCACCTCGTAGATGTCTCGCACTTTGAGGCCGACGATGCGGTCCTCGATGTGGTCGACGATGCCGGCACCGTGGCTTGCACCGAGCTCGCCGGCACGCTCGATCAGGTCGACCAGTCCCAGCGCTTCGCCGTCGATCGCCACCGGACAACCCCCGTCGAAAGCGATTCGCACGTACTGCGCTTCGTCCGGCGCGTCCTCGGGACGCGTGACGAGTTGGAAGACGTCGTCGGGAGTCGGCTCGACCAAGTCCTCGATCGACCGGCCCTCCGAGGAGCGGCCCCAGAGGTTGTCGTCGATCGAGTACGGCGCGGCAGCCTCGTTTGCGCCCTTGATCGGGATCCGGTGCTCGCGCGCGTAGGCAATCTCCTCCTCGCGGCCCATCTTCCATTCGCGTACCGGCGCAAGCACCTTGAGCTCGTGATCGAGCGTGGCGATCGTGCCGTCGATCCTTACCTGGTCGTTGCCCTTGCCGGTGCAGCCGTGGGCGATCGTGTCGCAGTCGCTGGCGCGAGCGTGCTCGACGGCGAGCCGCGCGATCAGCGGACGGGCCAGAGCGGTGAAAAGCGGATAACCGCCGCCGTAGAGAGCGTTCGCCTTGATCGCGGGCAGAACGTAGTCGCGGGCGAAGGCCTCGCGCGCATCGGCGCGAAACGTCTCGATCGCGCCGAGGTCTCGGGCCTTGCCGAGGACGACGCCCCAGTCCTCGCCTGGTTGTCCGAGGTCGACGGTGAGGGTCACCACCTCCGCCCCGTAGCGCTGCTGGATCCAATGCAGCATCACCGAGGTATCGAGGCCGCCCGAATACAGCAACAGCACCCGGCCGACCTGGTCGGGATCAGCCTGATAGCTGGCTATGCGTGGCGCGTCCGTGCTCATCGGCGCGCAAGTCTCGCACGTCTCAGTCGAGGATCTCGGCGACGATCGCCTCGGGGTCGGCGCGGGCAAACTCACGCCGCAGCGTCGCGACGATCTCGGCTCGCTCGGTTCCCTGCACCGCGAGCTGCGTGGCGCGGATCAGCGCTTCGTCGTGGCGGTCGGCGAAGGGCGCAGCCTCGGCGGCGGCGGTGCCTGGGTCCCGGGACAAGGCGACGGCGTCCGGCGGGTCAGCCCGCACGGGCGCCGGGCCTACCGATGGTGTGCCCTGACGGTCCTGCGGCTCGGCCACGCTGTGCGTGTCGCGGAAGGCATCCAGCGCGGCCTGCAAACGCCCGAGCTGCTCTTCGACGAAAAGGTCTGTTTCACGTCGGCGCCGGGCCAGGTAGAGCTCGCCCGCAGCGATCGCATCGCGGCGGATCTCGTCGGCGGCGCGTTCGGCCTCGAGCAGGATCTCCTCGATCCTCTGCGCCGCAGCCGACACCGAGCGTCTCAGCTCCGAGCCGTGCGCCAACCCTTCGCCGTCGGGCTCAGCGCCCATCGGCGGCCTCCCGCCCAGCGCGATTCGCCGGTGGTCGAAGCAATCGCATCGATGCCAAGGTAACGAAGCCGTAGCTGCAGCGCCATCGTCGCGGTCGCGGTGGTGCGCAATCATTGCCACGTGCGCCGCGCTCTTCACATCCTCTCGACCGCGTTGGTCACCGCCGGAATCGTCGTCGCGGTCGACGTCGCCATGACGGTGGCCTGGAAGGAACCGGTCTCGACGATCTACGGCTCGATCCAGCAGGGCAAGGCAAGCGACTCGCTCGATGCACTCGAACGGCGCTTTTTCGACCGTACCGATGTCGCCGACACTGAAGACGTCTTGAGCCCCAAGCGTGCACACGAGCTGGCGGGGATCTTCGCCCAAGAGGTCCGGACTGGGGAAGGCATCGGGCGGATCGAGATCCCCGACATCGGGCTCGACACCGTGGTCGTCGAAGGCACCGACACCGCCACCCTGCGCAAAGGCCCCGGCCGCTACCCCGACACCGCTTTCCCCGGCCAGGGCCGCACGATCGGGATCGCCGGACACAGGACCACCTACCTGGCACCGTTTCGCAAGATCAACGAGATCGACGACGGCGACGAGATCACGCTCGACATGCCGTACGGCAATTTCACCTATCGGGTCCAGGGGCACCGGATCGTTGACCCATTTGCGGTCGAGATCGTCGACGACGTCGGCTACGAACGCTTGGTGCTCAGCGCCTGTCACCCGCTCTACAGCGCCGCACAGCGCTGGGTGATCTTCGCCAAGCTCACCGAAGTCAGCCGCTGAGGCTGCTCACGCCCCAGGGCTGAGCCGCGGGGTCGATGCGGCCCCAACAGGCCAAAAGGGCCTCGCGCGGAAGT
>JBKJXG010000189.1:0-3634 GCA_046716525.1 Solirubrobacterales bacterium | reverse complement strand
GTCCGAGAGCCCCGCCTTTGCCTTCTCGATGTCCCCATCGGCCATGCCCGCGTCGAAAGCAGCGAGTTCGCTGCCGAAGCCCGACGATTCGAGCATTGCCCGGTAGAACGGCAGCGAGGCGTAAGGGATCAGGTCCTGGCGAAACGTCGTCCGCGCCGCCTCTGGGTCGTCGGTTAGCGCGATCGGCACCGCGCCGACGATGTCGAAGTCCTCCCCGGAGCGCCCGGCCTTCTCGATCCCCGCGTGAACCGCGGGTATGACCGTGTCGCGGATGTAGGACGGACAGCAGAGCCACAGCATCACGCCGTCGGCGATCTCTCCGGCGAGGCGCAGCATGTTCGGCGACAAAGCGGGACGTAGATCGGCAGCTCGGCTCTGGCCTCGTAGCCCATGAAGGCGAACTTGGTCGGAAAACGCTCGGAGTCGGGTGGCTCCTCTCCGCGAAGTATCGCTCGCACCCCGCCGACGTACTCGCGCATCTGCGTCACCGGCTTGTCGATCTTCTGTCCGTGCCAGTTCTCGACCGTGACCTTGTGCGAGACACCGAGGCCGAGCACCATGCGGCCGTTCGAGTACTCGTCGATGGTTGCGGCGCTCTGCGCCATCGTCGCGGGCGTGCGCGAGAAGATCGGCACCACACCGGTGCCGACGCGAATCCGCTCGCCGGCGCTTGCGTAGGCCATCAGCGTCGTGATCGAGTCGCGGCCGGCGATATGCGTGGTGTAGGCGGCGTCGTATCCGAGTCGGTCGGCCAGCGACACCCGGTCGAGCGCCTTCTCCAGAGAACGCCCGGGGGAGATGAAGGCACCGATGCCGCTCATCGGCCCATCCTATTGACGGGGCGGTTCGCAGACCCGCAGGCGGGCTCGCTCAGTGAGGCGGCTCGACCGCGTGTGCGGGCGGGCGCGACTCCTCGGCAAGCGAGGTGAGCTCGAGGACGCCGCGCGACGCCTCGTCCAGCACCTCGGTTGCCTCCTCGGCCGAGCGGGCGTAGAGCTCGACCAGCAGGTGGACGACGATGCGCTCCTCGTCGTGCTTGTGGAAGCGCACGTGGGTGAAGAACTCGCGGGTACCGGCGTCACCGAAGGACGCGTATGTGAGGCTGTCGGCCGCCTCGGGCCCGGAGCAGGTTTCGACCAGGTCCTGGTCGACCGTCACGGTGCATGAGGCGACCCACGGTGTTCCGGCGACCATCCGCTCCCAGCGATCCTCGATCGGGACAACGAGGCCCTCGTCGATGGTGAGATGAGGCTGGTCGTGCATGCAGTCCAGACACTGGACCACCGCTTCTTGGATCTCCTCGACGCGTTCGGCGGTCTCGCCGGAATCGGGATCGACGCGGATGATCGCGTCGTAATGGACCTGGGCCTCGAGCCGTGTCGACCAGCAGCGGTAGCAGCGCAACCACGCGCTGCGGTCGCCGTTCATCTCGCTCATGAAGGGTGAGGGTAGCGGCGGAGGGCGGGCGCGTCGATCAGCGCACGGTGTTTGGCAACAGCGAGTACATGAGCATGTCGCGGCGGACGTCTCGGATCGGCATGAAAGACCGCATCAGGCCCTCGCGCTCGAACCCCACCCGTTCTGCCACCGCCAGCGAGGCGGTGTTCTCCGGTTCGATCCAGAGCTCGATCCTGGCGACGGCGAGATCGGCGAACGCGTACTGGCACAGCAGGCGCACAGCGCGAGTTGCGAGGCCCTTCCCGCGGGCCGCGGCGGCGAGCCAGTAGCCCGCCGAGCAGCGGCCGCCGGCGGAATCGATCCCGTGCAGGCCGACGGCGCCCAGTAGCTGCCCGTCATCGGCATCGATGATGACCGTGGCGAGATCGGTCCCGGTGGCGATCCCTTGGCTGGATGAGCGCTGCCATTGGCGTGCTTCGCGATCGCCATAGGGATCGGGCACCGTCGTGTAGCGGGGGATCAGCGGATCGCCGACCGCCTCGATCACGGCGGGCAGGTCGGACTCGGTCAGCAGGCGCAGGCTGACGACGCCGTCGCTCAAGCCCTCGACCGGGAACTCGATCGGACGCGGACTCACCTCAGGCCGGAACGGCGAATAGCTGCCACTCGCCGGGAACCCCTTTCAGGTCGTGGCTGCCACGATCCTCGAAGGCGAGGTCCGCCCCGACGACGAGATCCTTGACCGTGCTGGAGACGAGCACCTCGCTCGCGCCCGCCGCCGCCCCGACGCGCGCCCCGATCGCCACCGCAATGCCGCCGATGTCGTTGTCGAGCAGCTCACACTCCCCGGTGTGCAGACCGGCGCGAACCTCGATCCCGAGCGGGCGAACGGCGTCGCGGATCGCGCAGGCGCATTCGACTCCTCGCGCCGGCCCGTCGAACGTGGCGAGGAAGCCGTCGCCGAGCGTCTTCACCTCGTTGCCGCGAAAGCGCTCGAGCTGGCGGCGAACGATCGCGTCGTGACGGTCGAGCAGCTGCCGCCAGCCCCGATCGCCGGACTCGGCAGCGCGCTCGGTCGAGTCGACGATGTCCGTGAACAGCACCGTCGCGAGCACTCGGTCACTGGCCCGCGCTCGCCGCGTCCCGGTCAAGAATTCCTCGACCTCATCCCCGATCCGCTCGGTGTCACCCAAGAACGGCAGATGATCGGGCTCGTCGAGCTCGACGAAGCGTGCGCCGTCGATTCGCTCGGCGATCATTCGCGCGCCCTCGACCGGAGCTATCAGGTCGCCCGAGCGATGGATGACGAGTGTCGGCACGTGGATAGAGGGCAGGATCTCGCGGACGTCGATCTCCATCATCGAGCGCATGACCTTGAGGGCCATCGCGGGGCTCGCGCCGGCTCGCACGAACCGCGCCCACAGCTCCCGCACCTGAGGATTGCCGACGGCGCTGGGCGCAAAGACGTCGAGCAGCGCGCCCTCACCCCAGGCGCGTTCGATCTCGTCGCGCAAGGCCTCAGCCTGTTCGTCGCTCGCACCCCACGGGAAGTCGGCGGTGGCGCTGAAGCGTGGAGTCGAGCCGTAGATGACCAGCGCCGAGACCCGTTCCGGGTAGGTCGCTGTGAACAGCAGCGTCGCCGGACCTCCTTCCGATATCCCGTAGAGCGCCGCGCGCTCGACTCCTGCGGCGCTCATCACCGCGTGCATGTCGTCCATGCGCTGTTCCAGCGGCGGCACCTCGCTGACCGGGTCCGAGAGCCCGGTCCCGCGTTTGTCGAAGATCACGACCCGGGCGTATGACGCCAGGCGCAGCAGGATCGACTCGATCTGCGGAACCTGCCAGTAGAACTCGATGTTGGAGACGAACCCAGGGACGACAACCAGGTCGAGCTCGCCCTCGCCGAAGACTTGATAGGCGATGTGCGCGTCGCCGCTGCGCGCGTAGCGGGTCTGCGGCGCATCCATCGTCAGGCCGGTGCGCGCGCGGGAGCGCGCTCGGTGAGCAGCTCAACGATCTCGCCCATGATCCGGTTGACATCGAAGTCCTTCGGCGTGTAGACCCGTGCGACCCCCGCTTCGCGCAGCTTGGGGACGTCGCCCACGGGGATGATTCCGCCGATCACGACCGGGGCGTCGACGCCGTACTCGCGCAGAAGCCGCACGGTCTCGGGGATCAGCTCGAGATGCGAGCCGGAGAGGATCGAGAGGCCGACAACGTCGACGTCCTCGTCGCG
>JBKJXG010000188.1:0-4754 GCA_046716525.1 Solirubrobacterales bacterium | reverse complement strand
CTTCACGACCTCCTCCTCGCGCGGGGTCAGTTCGCTGGATCGTCCTGAGCCCTCGCCGAGGACGTCTTTGATCAGCGCCCGCTGGGCTTCGGGGGTGAGGAAGGGCTCGCCGCGCTCGACGGCGCGGACAGCCTCGAGCAGGTCGACATCGGCCTGCGCCTTGAGCACGTAGCCGGAGGCGCCGGCCTTCAGCGCCTCGAACAGGTAGCGCTCGTCGTCGTACATCGACAAGATCAGCACCGAGACTTCGGGAGCCTGCTCGCGGATCTCGCGCGTGGCCTGCAGGCCGGTGAGCTTGGGCATCTTGACGTCGAGGATCGCCAGGTCTGGCCGCTCGCGGATTGCTATGTCGCGGGCGCTGGCGCCGTCGGAGGCCTCGGCGACGACCTCGATGTCGCTCTGATTCTCGAGCAGCATCCGAATTCCGGATCTAACGATCCCATGGTCGTCTGCGATCAGGATGCGCATGTCTTCATTCCGTACCTCGGCTCTCATTCACGGTCCCTATCGGCACCCGGAGCCGAACCCTCGTGCCGGTTCGTGGCCGCGACTCGACTTGAAGCTCGCCGTTGACCAGCATCGCACGCTCGCGCATGCCGGCGATCCCCAGCCCCCGGGTCGCGTCGTCGAAGCTGAAGCCCCGGCCATCGTCGCCGACGCTGAGCTCGACGAAGCCTCCCTCGCGCCCGAGCCGCACACGAACGGTCTCGGCCCCGGAGTGGCGCACGGCGTTCGAGAGCGCCTCCTGGGCAACGCGGTAGACCACCAGCTGCGCATCCTCGGGCAGGTCCGCGAGCTCGCCGTAGGACTCGAAGCCGGCTCGAATCGTTCCCTGGCGGCCAAGATCGCGAACCTGTCCCGCGAGCGCCGCTTTGAGGCCGAATTCGTCGAGCGCGGTCGGGCGGAGCTGGCGCGCCAGCGTCAGCAGCTCGTTCATCGCCTGGTTGGCGAGCTGGCGGATCTCGGCAAGTTCAGCGGCAAGCTCGGGCGGCGCCTTCTCCCGGGCGATCTCGAGCCGCAGCAGCAACCCGGTCAGCGATTGATTGACCTCGTCGTGGAGGTCGCGGGCGACGCGAGTGCGCTCCTCTTCCTGAGCGTGCAGGGCTGCGCTCGAGGTGCGGCGTCGCTCGGCCTCCAGACGTTCGAGCATGCCGACGAAGGCGCTGTATAGGCGGCGCACTTCCTCGGGGCCGCCTGGCGCGCCGCCCGCCCTCAGGTTTGCGCCCGGACGCGAGAGGTCGGCGCGCTCCATCTGGTCGACGAGCTCTTCCAGGGGGCGGAAGCGGCGCTGCAGGAGAACGATGTTGAAGGTGATCGTCAGCGCCACCGCGAAGCCGAGCACCAGCGCCGACTCGGGGCGCTGGGAGATGTCGAAGTTGGGATTGGCGGCGATCGCCGCGGCGACGACGGCGGCGACGACCAGCAGCAGGTTGACAATCAGTACCTGGGTGAGGAGATCGCTACGGCGCATGTCCTTAGTATCGACGCCAGGGCGAAGATCCTTCGTCTCGGAGGCAGGGGTGAACTCCCTATCCCGAATAGGTACTGGCACCTAGGCATTTCGTCGACCGGGGTCGTCACAATGTCTCCAGCAGGTTTGAGCTCGGCCGCCTGCGTCTTGAGAGCCGGGCAACGCATCAAGGAGCTAGTGCCCAAACGATGACCACCACACGCAGATCCAATTTCTCCGCAATGCTTCGTACGACGATCCTGATGGCCGCTCTCACTGGCCTGCTCGTTGTCATCGGAGCATTGATCGGCGGACCGAACACAGCATTGATGTTCCTCGGGATCGCAGCGGTGCTGAACCTCGGCGCTTACTGGTTCTCCGACAAGCTGGCGCTGAAGATGAGCGGCGCGCAGCCCGTGTCCGAGCAAGAGGCACCGGGCCTCTACCAAATGGTCCGCGAGCTGACGACCCGCGCCGACCTGCCGATGCCACGTCTGTATGTGATCCCGCAGGATCAGCCGAACGCGTTCGCAACCGGCCGCAACCCGAAGAACTCCGCAGTCGCGGTGACACGGGGGATCATGAGCCTGCTGTCTGAGGACGAGCTTCGCGGCGTCGTCGCCCACGAGCTGGCTCACATCGGCAACCGCGACATCCTGATCCAGTCAGTCGCAGCCACGATCGGTGGCGCGATCACCTACCTCGCCTACATGCTGATGTGGTTCGGGGGAGATGACGAGTCGCCGTTCGGCCTCATCGGCGCCTTGGCCTTGGTGATCCTGGCTCCGCTGGCGGCATCGTTGATCCAGCTCTCGATCTCGCGTCAGCGCGAGTTCTCAGCCGATGCGACCGGCGCTCAGATCACGGGCAACCCCGAGTCCCTGGCCTCGGCGTTGCTGCGGCTCGAGGAGGGCGCCAAGGCGATCCCGATGCAGGTCAACCAGGCCGCAGAGCCGCTCTACATCGTCAAGCCCTTCTCGGGCAAGGGCATTGCGGGCCTGTTCTCGACCCATCCCCCGATCGAGGAGCGCGTCCGTCGCCTGCGACAGATGCGCCCGGCGCTCGGCTGAGTTCGAACCAACAGTTCGTTGTGCACGAGGCGTCCCGGGCAACCGGGGCGCCTCGCTTCGTTATCCCCAGCCGGATGACCCCGAAAGCGCGAGGTGCCTGCGCCCGGGGTTGGGCCCGGCGGCCGCGAGACCGCGCCGCTACCGCCGGCGCGATCATGTGTTCCATCCGCTGAGAGGACGCTGGCGGCCCGAACAGCGATAGGAGCTGCGATGACCAAGGCAATCACCCGAGCATCGACCGCAACCGGCTTCGCCGGCCTGATGGTGGGGCTCGCCCTGATCGCCGCCGGGCCGGCCCAGGCCTCATTCCCGGGGACCAACGGCGTCATCGTCTTCGAGCGCGACGGCGACCTCTATTCGACCGACCCGGGAGCATCCAAGGCAACGCGTCTGACCAAGACCAAGCTGTTCGAGGCCAACCCCTCGATCTCGCCGGATGGGCGAACGGTGGCTTTCGAGCGGGGCAAGAAGTCCAACGACGACGTTGTCCCGAGGGTCAGCTCACGCGTTTGGTCGATGCGGATCGACGGCAGCCATCAGCGCCGGCTCACGGGGCTCAAGGGCGCCGCGAACGTGAAGGAGAACAGGTACTTCGGCACCGCTTCGCCGTCGTTCTCACCCGACGGCGAGACGATCGTCTTTCAGCAGACGGAGTTCTACGCGATGCGCTTCGACAACATTCCGGATGCCTACATCGTTCGCCACAACAAGATATACACGATGCGCGCCGACGGCTCGAGAAAGAAGCTGCTGAGCGAGAGCGCCGATTACACGCGACCGCTCTTCGTTCCCGGCGGCGAGATCGTCTTCTTCGGCAACAAGCGCCGTAACGACGTCTACTCGATGAGCGCGAACGGCAAGAACCGCCAGCTCTTCCCAGAGCTCAGCTTCCGCGACTCCGATCTCGGATTTGCGCCCGACGGCGGCGTGGTCGTTTTTGCGGGCGACTCGCGCGATCCCGGGGAGTGCTCGGAGGTCTACTCGGTCAACGCCGATGGCACCGGCCTCCTGCGCCTGACCGCGAACGACCTCTGCGACGACTCGCCTGTCGTCTCGCCCGACGGCCAGCAGCTCGCCTACGTCCAATATCCGGCTGAACAGCGCCACCGCTGCGAGCAGGGCACGATCATGCTTGCGGCGCTTGACGGGACGAACCCACAGCCCCTGACCAGCGGCTGCACGCTCGACTGGGCTCCGAACTAGCCCGCCTTCGCCCGCGCAGCGGCGCAGCGATACTCCCGCGCGTGCAAACGAGTTATTCGATCGTCGTCGTGACATGGGAGTGCGCGGGCCATCTGCGCACTCTCGTCACGTCGATGAACGCCCATCTCGACGGCAGCCAGGAGCTGATAGTCGTCGACAACGCCTCCTCGGACGCCCCGCAGGCAGAGGCCGAGCAGTGGAAGGGCCCCGGGCGCTTCGTCCAAAACGGTGAGAATCTTGGCTTCGGCGCCGCGATGAACGTGGGAGTACGCGAAGCCGGGGGGGAGGCGACCGTCATGCTCAACCCCGACACCGAGCTGCTCGACGATGGCCTCGACCGCCTCGCCCGTGCAGCGCTGGAGCTCGGCGCGCTCGTCGGGCCGCGCGTGTTCAACCCCGACCGCTCGCTTCAGCCGTCGGCGAGCGGCCCCGAGATCGGAGTCTGGCCGTGGGTTCGCGCCCTCGTTCCGGGGCGCCTGCAGCCGGCGGCGATGCAGGCGAAGACCGAGCCTTATCGAATTGATCGGCGGCAGCGCGTAACGTGGCTGACAGGGGCCTGCGTCGCCGGCCCGACAGCCACTCTCGCCCGTCTCGGGCCGTTCGACCCGGCGCTGCACATGTTCGGCGAGGACATTGATCTCGGCCTACGCGCGAATGCTGCCGGGGTGGGCTCTTGGTTCGAGCCGCAGACGCCGGTCGTCCATTACGGGCAAGCGTCGTCGACGCTCGTCTATGGCTCGCGCGAGGGCTGGCGACCGACTGGCACCCTGAACTGGCGCGCCGCCGTGCGCCGGGCCTATGGGCCGCGGCGCGAGTGGATCGCATGGCGCGCATTGCGCTTCAACCTGCGCTTGCGCCTGCTGGGCAAGACTGCCCTCGGGCGCAGCACCGATCGCGATCGCGCCGCGGTCGACGCGGCTGTCTCGGCCAAGCCGGCGCCACGCCTTTGCCCGCCTCCTGGGGCGGGCGGCGCGGCGACTCGCCCACAGCGCTAGGGACGGGTTTTAACGCACCCCGGCATGCCCGCGGGG
>JBKJXG010000187.1:0-2549 GCA_046716525.1 Solirubrobacterales bacterium | reverse complement strand
CCGCACGCTCGAGCTGAGCAGAGACCAAGTCGAGCCCGTCGAGCGCCCTGGCCTCGAGGCTCTGGAGCTCTTCCTGGTACTGAATTCGCACGCCGTCGGGCATCGGTATCAGCCCACCTTTCCGGTGACGTAGTCCTCGGTGCGCTTGTCGGAGGGGTTGGTGAAGATCTTCTGGGTTACGTCGTACTCGACCAGGCGGCCCTGGCGGTTCTTCTCCTCGGCATCCAGCTTGACGATGAGGAAGGCCGTCATGTCTGAGACCCGCGCCGCCTGCTGCATGTTGTGGGTGACGATGACGATCGAGTACCTCTGCTTGAGCTCGAGCATCAGGTCCTCGATCTTGCCGGTGGAGATCGGATCGAGCGCCGAGCACGGCTCGTCCATGAGGATGACGTCGGGGTCGACAGCGAGACAGCGAGCAATGCAGAGGCGCTGCTGCTGGCCGCCCGACATGCCGAACGCGTTGGTGTGGAGGCGATCCTTGACCTCGTCCCAGAGGGCGCCGTCGCGCAGCGCCTTCTCGACGATCTCGTCCATATCGCCCTTCATCCCGAGGATCTCGGGCCCGAAGGAGATGTTGTCGTAGATCGACTTCGGAAAGGGATTGGGTTTCTGGAAGACCATCCCGATCCGCTTTCGCACCTCGACCGGATCGACCTGCGGGTTGTAAATGTCCTCGCCGTGGTAGAGGACCTCGCCCTCGACCGACGCGCTCGGGATCAGGTCGTTCATACGATTGAGGACGCGAATCAACGTCGACTTGCCACAGCCGGACGGCCCGATGAACGCGGTGATCGCCTCCTTGGGGACGTCCATCGTCACCTCGGATATGGCCGGCTTACCGTCGTAGGAAACCGTCACGTTCTTGAGCTCGAAGGCATGGCCCGTGCTCTTGAAGCCGGCCTTGGGCCGATTCGGGTCGGCAAACGTCGCCCCGAGATTGATCTCGGGGGAGTCTCGCTGGGCCTGCTCGCCCTCTGTTTTCTCTGGTTCGCTCACCACTCTGCCTTCCAAGCTAATCACCTACCACCTATTTTCGAATTTGTTGCGCAGCCAGATCGCGACTGCGTTCATCGCCAGCAGGATCGCCATCAAGACGATGATGCCCGCCGCGGCCAGCGCCTTGTACTCGGGACGCGGGTCCGAGACCCATCCGAAAATCTGAATCGGGAGCGCGGTGACGTCGTCGAACGGGCTCGACGGCGAGGCCGTAGCGAACAGAGCCGCGCCGACGACGATCAATGGCGCCGTCTCGCCGATCGCGCGGGACAAGGACAGGATCGTGCCCGTGGCGATGCCGGGAAGCGCGGCCGGGAGGACCTGTTTCCAGATCGTCTGCCACCTGGTGGCGCCAAGCGCCATCGAGCCCTCCCGGATCGACGGGGGCACCGCGCGAATCGCCTCGCGCCCCGAGACGATGAGGACTGGGAGCACGAGCAACCCAAGCGTGAGGCCGCCCGCGATCAGGATGTTGCCCATTCCCAAAGCACCGCGAACCAGGAAGGCAAGCCCGAGGACCCCGTAGACGATCGAGGGCACCGCCGCCAGGTTCTGGATGTTGAGCTCGATGAAGCGGTTGACGCGGCTCTCGCGATTGGCGAACTCCTCGAGATAGATAGCGCTGGCGACGCCCACCGGAATGATGAATGCGGCGCAGACGGCCATCAGCCAAAGCGTGCCGGCGAGGGCCGGGCCGATGCCGGAGTTCTCGGGGATGATCCGCGATGGTGCATCGACGAGGAACTTGAGGCTGAGCGAGCCGAAGCCGTCGGCTGCGACGTCGATCAGCAGCACCAGCAGTGTCACCAAGGCAACCCCGAGACAGGCGATCAGCAGCGCTTTGAAGCCAATCTCCAGCGCGCGACTATTGCGCCCGCTGGCGAACTGGCTCTGGACTGCCGCGGTGGCGGCACCCTCGGGCGGTGGCGTGGTCATTCGTAGACCTCGCGGTACTTGCGCACGAAACGGATCGCGACCATGTTCATCAGCAGCGTCAATACGAACAGGGTCAGGCCACAGGCGAAGATCGACTCGTAGCCGATCGTGCCGACCGGATTGTCGCCCTTTGCGGTGGCGCCCATGAAGGTCGTGATCGTCGCGTAGCCCTCCGTCGGGTTGACTCCGTAGTTCGGCTGCAGCCCTGCAGCGACGAGGACGATCATCGTCTCGCCGATGCCGCGCGAGATGCCGAGCACGATCGATGCGACGATCCCCGACATCGCGGCCGGGAAGACGACCTTGGTCGCGACCTGGCGCTTGGTGCCGCCGAGGCCGAAAGCTCCTTCGCGAAGTCCATTGGGCACGGCGCGCATCGAATCCTCCGAGATCGAGGCGATCGTCGGCACGATCATCATCCCCATCACGAGCCCGGCCGCGAGGGCGTTGAACGGCTGGATCTCGAGGCTGAGGATGTCAGTGAGGATCGTCGGCGTGATGAAGGTCAGGGCGAAATAGCCGAAGACGACCGTCGGGACGCCGACCAGCACCTCGAGCACCGGCTTGATCGCCTTGCGCACGCGCGGGCTCGCGTACTCCGACAGGTACACGGC